>JALYPT010000011.1 GCA_030856205.1 bacterium
AGGGCGATGCGGTAGTAGGCGAAGATGTGGAGACTGTGATTTTTGAGATATTTAAGCAAGAAATTGATGGCGAGTATGCCGCTTGCAAATGCCGTTATAATGCCTATTATTACTAACGAAATATCGAGATCCATTGTAGCGTCATCGGTAAAGACTTTGAGAATGGCTCCGAAAGTAATTGGGATTCCGAGCAAAAATGAAAATCTGGTAGCTGACACGCGGTCAACACCGGTTAGCAGTCCTGTTGTAATCGTCATGGCTGAGCGCGATGTTCCGGGCAAAATTGCGACGGCCTGAGCCACACCCACTGCAATTCCCTCTTTCCAAGTGATCTTGTCAATGTTTTTCATTTGCTTTTTTCGTTTCACTAAATACTCTACAACCAGCATAAAAATCGCGACCAAAATCAAATTTACTGCAACTAGTTTGGATGATCGAAATGTGCTTTCGGCAGCGTCCTGTAAAAAATACCCGACGACAGCAGCCGGAATCGTAGCCACTGCAATTAACCGAGCAATATGTGTTTCGGGAGTTTTAGTAAAAAATCCTTTGGCAAGCTTCACAAGATCTCGCCAAAAAATTGCTAAAAGAGCCAGTAAAGTTCCGCCGTGCAATGCTACGTCAAATGCTAAACTATTATTTTCGAGTCCCAGTAACTGCTGAACTAAAAGCAAATGCCCAGAACTAGATACTGGAATAAACTCGGTCAGTCCTTGAACGATTCCAAGCAAGATTGCTTCAATTACGTTCACGATTCACCAGACTTGTATTTGAGTGAACTTAGTCGTGGAATAAAACTTTGCGCAGCGCCATCCAGCCCCATAACTTTTAATGCACCCACCAAAACATAGAGGCGATCAATGTCATCGCCGGTTGCACGACGAGCCTGCTCGACCTGGCCAAAGTAATAATCAATTTGTTGGATCAACCATTTTTCTTGCTTTGCACTGACTTTATTTGACTTCACCGAATCTCCTGCCGAACTGTCGACAACTTCCAAAGATCTGGCTTCGTTGTCGCGTTTTTCTAGATGACCACGTGCGATCAAGTTGTCGATGTGTGCTGCCACAGTCGCCACCGATCCATATCCACAGCCACGCATGATCTCGCGGAAGCTTGGAGAATAACCATGTTCATTTATAAATTTATCAATGTACGATAATAGTTCGCGTTGTTTTTTGGTTGGCCGAATCGATTGATTTCTTAATGTTCCCTTGCTCACTTTTTTGGCTTTCTGTGTTTATGAAGTGAAGGATTGGTTTTTCTGGTACTTGGTTGCATGCCATGCTTGAAGACCCAAAGCTTGTACCAAAGGTAATTCCATACTGTAAAGAATCCGGCTGAGACGAACTGTCCTAGATATGGGGTAAGTCCAAACTGCGCCAAGCCCCAAACGATGAGTGTATCGATGCCAAGATTAACCGTTGACAGTGCTATGTATCTGCCTGTGACTTTTTCAATCTCTTTTGTGTTGTCCTTGCCACGGAAAACCCACCAGCGTTCTAATACAAAGTTGACGCTGAGCCCAAAGATGTAGGCCACAATTTTGGCCGGCACAATGTCCCAATCCAAAACCGAGAACAAGAAAGCAAACATGGCATAACCAGACCAAAACCAAGCTCCACCGGTTATCAAGTACGAAATTATTCTTTTTATTTCATTTTTGCTCAACTTCTTCATAGCTAAATTATATCAGTTTGTTCGCTTTTTGACTGGCATTGCCAGGGCGACGCCGGCAAGACCCCACCAGATTAAGCTGATCGTGTCGTCGGTCCAGGCATGGGAAATTAAGTTGATAAAAGTCAGTCCTGCAAAGCTGGCAATTAATATAAGTGCTAGTTGGTCTTGCCGTCTAAACCACAGTCCACTTATTACCATTGCGGAGACTAAAAGATAAATCAGTAGGCCGATAATTCCGACTTCTTGGGCTATTTGGATGTAATAATTTTCGGCGATTTTTGGATTATCAGTACGTTGTGAAGCCGGGCCGGCCGAGCCCACGCCACCACCAAATGGATGCTTGATCACATCTTTGGCATTGTTTGAAATCGAATCTAACCGAACTTGGTTGCTTGAGCTGGTTGAGTTTTCGTCAGCGTGATAGGCAATGTTCTGAAACTGATCGACGTCTCTAAACATCATCAGACCACCCAAACTCAGAATCAGGAATAAACCACTGGTAATTAAAATTTTGGCTCGAAGATGAGGAAACTTTATGTTCAGCAAAACAAAAATTGAGATAACTAACCCAACCAAACCAGATCTTGAATATGAAAAGAATAGTACACTCAGTGCAGAGGCTCCAAGAATAGAAGCTTTGTAGTTTTTCCCGGCCAACAGCAACCTATTGAAAACAGTTGTGATTATCAAAACCAAGTATGCGCCCAGCGGATTAGGACCTCGCAGCGTTGACTGCAAGCGCATCAGGTTTTCTTTCTCATCGACAGTATGCGTTGCTGGAATTGTATCTACACCGTAGCCAAAGTGCGTCAGAAAATCTTTTGGTAACAGAAATTGTTGGAGCAAGCCAAAGCTGACAACAATTGCCGCAGGAATCAGAAGAATTTTTTGCCAGAGTCTATGAATCAGATCAGTTTCTTTGGTAATAATCCAAAGCAGGACCATGAACACGAGATATCTGAGGTTCAGGATTAGCCCAAAGAGAATCGCTTCCAATTCAACTTCCCGGCTCCATCCTATTAGAGCCTGGATTAA
>JALYPT010000019.1 GCA_030856205.1 bacterium
TAGATTTACCTCTGTTAGTCTGTTAAAATCAACAACATGAAGAGATACGATCCAAAAACAATCGAGCCAAAATGGCAAAAGAAGTGGGAAGCAAATGGAATTCATCATGCTTCAGATTCTAAAGATAAGCCAAAAAAATATATCCTAGAATACTTCCCTTATCCATCCGGTGCTGCCATGCACGTCGGTCATGTTAGGAACTACTCAATCGGTGATGCGATTGCGCGTTTCAACCGAATGCGAGGCTACAATGTACTTCACCCAATGGGTTGGGATGCTTTTGGTTTACCTGCTGAAAATTACGCTATCAAAACTGGTAGTAGTCCCCGAAAAGCAATCGATGTAAATACTAAGCGCTTCAAAGAACAGCTGATGCAAATGGGTTTTGGGTACGACTGGACTCGAGAAATCGATTCTACCGATCCAAACTATTACAAGTGGACGCAGTGGTTTTTCTTGTTGCTTCATAAAAGAGGCCTTGCCTATCAAAAGGAATCTTTGCAGTTTTGGTGCCCAGTTGATAAAACCGTTTTGGCGAACGAACAGGTAGAAAATGGTCTTTGCTGGCGCTGTGAAAATGAAGTAGAGAAGAAGCCTTTGAAGCAGTGGTTCTTCAAGATTACGGATTATGCAGATCGATTGGTGGAAGATCTAGAAGATTTAGACTGGCCAAATGCCATCAAAACTATGCAACGAAATTGGATTGGTCGTTCAGTCGGTGCCGAGATTGACTTTAAGATTGATGGTCATGACGAAACGTTAAAAGTATTCACAACAAGAGCAGACACATTATTTGGAGCAACGTTCATGGTTATCGCACCTGAACATGAGATTGTCAAAAAGATCACAACAAAAGACAAAAAATCTGAAGTAGATGCATATGTGAAAAAAGCTAGTGGAAAATCGGATATTGAAAGACAAGAAACAGATAGAGAAAAAACCGGTGTGTTTACTGGGGCATATGCGATCAATCCGGCGAATAAAGAGAAGATTCCAATTTGGATCGCTGATTATGTATTGGCAGGATATGGAACCGGAGCAATCATGGCTGTTCCAGCCCACGATCAACGCGACTTCGAATTCGCCAAGAAGTTCGACCTACCGATTAATAAAGTAGTTGATGGTGGAGATGTCGTCGATGCTAATTCGGATGAGGGTGAGATGATGAACTCTGGAAAATATAATGGAATGGATTCGTCACAGGCGCGCGAAAAGATTATCGTAGATCTAGAAAAGAAAAAACAAGGGAAAGAACGGAAGAATTACAAGATACGGGATTGGTTGATTTCTAGGCAGAGGTATTGGGGTGCGCCGATTCCGATTATTCATTGTGAAAAATGTGGCGTTGTGCCTGTGCCAGAAAAAGATTTGCCGGTGGTTTTGCCTGAACTTGAGAAGTTCCAGCCAACCGATGATGGACATTCTCCATTAGCTAATGTTCATGAATTTGTAAACACCAAATGTCCTAAGTGCCAGGCGCAAGCAAAACGTGAAACCGACACCATGGATGGTTTTGCTTGTTCGAGTTGGTATTTTCTTAGATTTGCAGATCCTAACAATAGCGAAGCAGCATTCAGCAAAGAGAAAGCCGAGTTTTGGCTGCCGGTAGATGACTACATAGGCGGTGCTGAACATGCAGTTATGCATCTGCTTTATGCACGTTTTTGGACGAAAGTAATGTTCGACGAAGGGTTGATTACATTCAAAGAACCGTTTAGTAGTTTACGCAACCAAGGAATGATTTTGGCTCCAGATGGATTGAAGATGAGCAAATCCAAAGGCAACACAATCGAACCAGATGGATTGATTGATCAAGGTTATGGCGCTGATTCAATTCGATTGATGGAATTATTTGTTGGTCCGTATAATCAGTCGGCTAACTGGAGCGTTGAAGGAATGGGCGGGGTCTTCCGCTTTGTTCAGCGCGTCTGGACTTTGGTTCAAGAATTTATGGATTCTGATGCTGGTGATAAGTCGAACAAAGAACTTTTGGTTGCTACGCATAAGACTATTGCTAAAGTTTCTGACGATCTAGAAAACATGAGTTTCAACACAGCTATTTCAGCTTTGATGGAATATGTGAACACGTTGTATAAGATTAAGGCTGAGGATAAATATCAGTCAAAAGAGTGGAAAGAAACATTAGAAGTTTTGTTGAAGTTGTTGGCGCCTTTTGCTCCGCACGTTACAGAGGAATTATGGGATCAACTTGGGAATACAGATACTATTCACATATCAGAGTGGCCAGTCCATGATAAAAAATATTTGGTAGCAGATAATGTGACGATAGTTGTTCAGGTAAATGGAAAAGTTCGTGCAAGCTTTGAGATGCCCACAGACTCATCGGAAGATGAAGTGCTGACCAAATCCAAAGCCGACGAAAAAGTCGCAGGCTATTTGAAAGGCAAAGAAATCAAGAAAGTAATCTACGTGCGGAACAAACTAATCAATCTGGTCGTCAACTAACAGTTAAAAAAAGGGTCTAACCAAAGCCGACAAGCGCGGTGAACGAGAAATTTGTGACCTCACTGCAAAATCTCTTAGCATGTTTGATTGATGGTGGTTATGCTATAATATCGGTGTCAAAACATAACAATTAAGAGGATTTACAACAATGGCAGAAAAACCACCAAATACACCACAAGGGGATGCTCAACCCCCAGCAGATCAACAACCACTAGACGTCCCAGATACCTTCATCCAAGATAGGGACCTGGCAGAAGAAATGGCATATGGTGAAAAACCATTGCGTGAAGCGGCCCATAATCTAAGAGGGATTGGTGAAGAATCTACCGCTAGTGAGATAGAAGACATCGCACTCAGAAAAGGCGTTGAAGCTGGAAAAAGATATGTAGACGAGAAGCAAACTGAATTAGATCAAAGCAAACAACAACTAGAAGCTGGCTCTGGAAACGAAGCAAGTAAAGAAACTGAATTTGCTTCTTCAGAGGTT
>JALYPT010000003.1 GCA_030856205.1 bacterium
TTTTCGCGCGAGGTTACCGCGTCGAAATTTAGCGTTGTTTCCCAACGGTAAGGTGTTAAATCCATTTGCAGTATTTTCATAATTTTTCACTAGGTTATTATAACACAAAAACGTACAAAAAACTAGAGTTTGTCTTCTTTGAGTTCAAGGTTTTTGATAATCTTTTTTACTATGTTTAGCAGTTTTCTCGGTGTTATATGAGCTTTAATTAGAAATTCGTCGAAGCCGATGTCTTTCAATCTTTTTGGCGCTTCAGCTTCGTTGACATTTGTCATAATTACGACATGCGTGTTTTTGATCCAATCTTCCTTTTGGAGTTTCTCAAGCATGACATCTCCCGTCATTTTGGGCATTCGTAGGTCAAGCAGAATGATTTGTGGCTTGATCCGCCTGGCAATTTTGTATCCATCCATGCCGTCTATTGCTATGGTGACTGGGATTTTTTCAGCCTCAAATTTCAACTCATACATCTGTCGTATCGCCTTGTCATCTTCCACCAATAATATCTTTATTTTTTTGCTCACAAAGATGAATTCTACTCTGAAGCCCTCAACTAAACAAGGTTATTATTTGATTGATTGGACTTATACAAGCAAAACGTTCTATAATCATTATGTTCAGTAAAATAAGGAATTTATGAAAATAGATATCGTTTCAGGTATAGGAACAGGACCAACAGCATTATCAGCTTTCGATTCTGCACTTAATCATGCAGGTGTTGCTAATTTCAACCTAGTGTATCTAAGCTCGATCATTCCACCAAAGTCAGAACTTGTTCTACGAAAGACCCCATTAAAAAACTTATCAGGAGAATGGGGTGATCGTTTGTTTGTTGTTATGGCAAACCAGAGGCAAGTGGTTCCCAATAAAGAAGCATGGGCAGGTATAGGTTGGGTTCAAGACCCAAAAACAGGGAAAGGACTTTTTGTAGAGCATGAAGGTTCGTCTGAGAAAGCCGTTAAAGGAGACATTAAAGACAGTTTGATTGGATTGATGGCTACTAGAAATGTAAACTGGGGTCCTGTAAATATGGAAGTTGTCGGCAGGGCTTGTGATCATGAACCAGTTTGTGCGTTAGTTATGGCAGTATTCGAGTCTGTAGGCTGGAACTCATAGACAAATCATCCAAAATGTGGTAAAATCATATGAATGAGAAACCCAGAAACTAGTAATTTCGCTAGATTAAGCAATGGAGTAATAATTGCTGCTGCAACAGGTTCTATGATTTTTGAACAAACTCCAGCAAACGAGGCCTGGAGAACAAATATTGCATCAGATTTACTTCAAAATGGTGAAAGTGCGGTCGCGGTTGGTCTTGCCGTTGGCGCTGCGACTGTTGCGATCGAAGGAATTTCTAGTGCATTGGTATCTGTAGGTTTGAACAGAGATACGGGATTTTTGGCTAGATGGAAAAGAAAACAAGAAGAGAAGCTTAAAAATGCTGAAGTTTCGGAAAAACGTGGCGGCAAAGTTGCAAAAATAGGAGCAGATGTTGCATTGGCATTGGGCATAGGTGCAGGATTTGTTACGATCAAACATCATATTCAGGATCCAGAACCAACTCTTTCAAAAGATTTGAAAACCAGCGCAAAAGCAACAGGAATCGTCGCAAGTGTAAGCGGAACGATAGGTTATCTTTTTGGTGGGGGAATAAACCAAATAGATAAACTAGGGCATGCTTGGCTAACAACAGGTGCAGAAAAATTTGTTCAGTACGGAGCGGATACAAAGTTTTGGTTAGGCGCTTTCGCTGTTGGATATGGTGCAAAATTTGCAAAAGACGGCACGAATAAGCTAAGAAAAAGTCGTCTTGACCGCTTGACAAATCAAGAGGTGATCTCATAATGGAACCTATGCACGAAAAACCACCCTTGCCAGACAATGGAAATTCCCCAACAGCAGCAGTAATTTATGAAAGATTAGAAGAAAAAAACTGGGCCCCGTGGTTACGTTTTGGAGTTAAAACGATAGCAGCACAGCAAAAAATATTTCCTGATGGCCAGATAGTTATCGAAGATGAAGGTAGTCCTGTAGCTATGCTTTCCGCAAATCGTATAAATTGGGATGGTTCTGCAGATTCGCTGACAACTTGGGATGACATTGCAGGAGAAGACGAAGATTACCATGCAACATATATAGCTGACGGTAATACCTTCGCACTAATGTCTATGGCAATAGATGATGATGTAAAAGGTAAAAGACTGCCACAACAGATTATTGATAAGATAATTGCATATTCAAATTCCGAAGGAATCGAACACATTATCGGTGACTTTCGGCCTAGCGGTTTCGGCAAGTATAAAAAAGAAACACGTAAAGTTGACTTCACCGAATACGTGGATGATACCCGTGAGGATGGATTACCGGTTGACCCATGGCTACGCTCTGTAACTAGAAACGGTATGCAAAGACAAAGAATCGACAGAGAAGCAATGGTGGTTCCTGCAACCGTCGAAGAAGTTGACCAATGGAGACAAGAATATAACTCTGATGATTGGTGGCAAGTTGAAGACCAGGAATCCATTGATTATTTACTGGAATGGCACGATGTGCTTTCGAAAATCGAGCAAGTTGATGAAGTATGGGAATGCGGTGAAACCGGAACATGGTATATCGATCGAAAGAATGGAAAAGCAGTATACGTAGAATCCAATGTTTGGGGCGAAATCCCCACTCTGAAACAAAGCTTTATTGACGCTGTTGACGAAAGATCTGATGAAAAAGGAATGTATGTAGTTTGGTTGGATCCAAAAACACCCTTCTCCGATGTAATAAGAGCAGAAGAAGCTCGAATTTTCCCAGAGGTTGCTGAATTTATTGATGATGGGGTTGAACAGCAGTCAAAGTTTATGGCAATAGTTGACACCTCAAGAGACCGAGTTATACATGGCGCAAGACTATCTGGACCAGGTTTGAACGGATATCCGGTGGCGGAAGGTCGTACCGGGATTACCACGATCGATGAATTAATTGAGTCCAAACAGTTGTCTTTGGAAGAGTTTCAAGAGTACTACAAGCAACAAGGTGTTGAATTGTATAAATGTAGAGGTATCGAAACAAATTTCAGAATCGGTGAAAGGGTTGAACCAGGCACAGGCCTGCGTGTTTCCGACTATGGCTATATTGCTATATTCAAAAAATTACTTGAAAGTGTCTCAAAATCGGGGAAGTCCTACTATTTTGCATTTTTTAATGACAAAACTATTCGCTCACTAGATGTACTGGGTCTTGAGTATGAAGCCATTGCAGGGAGGAGTGATATTATGGTCCCTGGGGCGAATGGTTTTGATGTTAATTACACTGCCGTTGCTATACCTCTTACAGATAAATCAAAAAGTATTTTCGAGCCATTGATTGAGTTGTCTCTTCAGGAAATTTCACTTTAAGAATACTAAGCATTATTGCTATACTGGGTAATAATGTTTGTAATACCTTTATTAATTTCTCTTGCTCTTGTTCAAATTCCAATAACTTTAGGAATTTTCCTTGAAAGCAAAAGGCTAAAAAGTAAAGCAATAAAATCGTTTGTTGCATTGTCAGTAGTGTTGTTTCTATGGGTGATCGCTAGTATTGTTCTGATTTTTGTAGACTCTCGCGCTACACAAGACAACCTTTGGTTCTTTAATGCTTCTAATAAAACAAGTTTTTTATTAAGTAGCTTATTGTTAATGAACATCTATATTTTTAATCTGTATTTTCCTGTAGCCAAAACGATTTCAACAACTAGAAAGGCATTATTAGCATTTTTCACTATTGTTGTTATTCTTTCTCCTTTTTCGTTTATTGCTGGCAACTTTTATATTGAGAATGGGATACTTAGGTATTTAAATGGACCTTTTTCAATACTCCTTATCTTTTTAGTTTTGTTCGTTTTGGGTTCTTTTATCTTTAGTAATTCAAAAATCTTAAGGGATACGAATGACGAAATACTAAAAAGACAAGTAAAAACAATATCGGCGGGATTAGGGTTGACCATTATGCATGCAATATTGTTTCTTATCGTTCTACCTTCAATCTTTGGAAACGAGAATATTTCCTTGTTTGCAATAGGTTATCTCGCACCGTATTTTTACCTTGGATCAACTGTGTACAGCTTAGTGAATCAAAAACTTTTTGATATCCGGCTAATCATAGCCAGAACGGTTGGCTATTTGTTGTCATTGGGGTTCGTTTCAGTTGTTATTGGAATAATGTTATTTATTACGTTGAGTATTCTGGATGGAGTAGTAAATGAAACAGTGTTGCGTATCGTAATCGTATTTATCACCGTTTTGCTTGCAATAACATATGGTTCGCTGAAGTCGTTTTTTGATAGGATTACTAACAAGCTATTTTATAGGGATGCGTATGAGACGAAGGATTTGATTGATGAGTTTAATACTAATATTGTTGCGGTTATTGATTTAAAGGAGCTACTGAGTAACTCGGCGAAAATTATTGAGAAATATTTGAAGTCGAATTTTGTTTCGTACGCGCTAGTAAACCAGAATGACGGAACCATTCGGCTTGTTAGAGAGAAAACCAACATTTCAAAGGAGCTGATTGAGCACACCCGTGGATACATGAAAAATGACAAATCAAAAGTCTTCATTACAGACATTTTGGAAGAAGATAAAAAGGATCTTAAATCTCTGTTAACAGAGGTTAATGTGGGTATGGCCGTTCGAATAACCTCGAAATCGAACGAAGAGGGTATTGGCTACATCCTCATGGGTTATAAGAAAACTGGGTCTGTTTATACATCTCAGGATACAAAGGCGATGGAGATTATTGCTAATGAGTTGGCGATTGCGACGCAAAATGCGCTTCGATATGAAGAGATTCAGCAGTTTAATGTGACTTTGCAGGACAAGGTTGATGATGCGACTAAGCAGCTCCGAAAGGCCAATGAAAGGCTTAAGCAGCTTGATCAGACGAAAGACGACTTTATCAGCATGGCCTCACATCAGCTCCGAACGCCGCTCACAAGCGTAAAAGGCTACGTATCCATGGTTATTGAAGGCGATGCGGGCAAAATAAGCAGCAAGCAAAAAGACCTGCTTGACCAAGCTTTCTTAAGCTCGCAGCGCATGGTCTACCTCATCGCCGACCTCTTGAACGTATCAAGATTAAGAACCGGAAAATTCGTGATTGAATCAAAAGAGACAAATCTGGCCGATGTCATCGAGGGTGAGATCAAACAACTCGAGCAAACTGCCAAAGCCAAAGAACAAAAACTAACTTACAACAAGCCAAAGAACTTCCCAACACTTATGTTTGACGAAACGAAAATGCGCCAGGTCATCATGAACTTTGCCGACAACGCCGTTCACTACGTCCCAACAGGTGGAAAAATCGACATTAGCTTAGAAGACAAAGGTGACAGCATTGAGTTTAGGGTAGAGGACAACGGAATCGGTGTACCGAAAAATGAGCAACACAACCTGTTCAACAAGTTCTTCAGAGCCAAAAACGCCAAAAAAGCTCGTCCAGATGGCACGGGTCTTGGTTTATTCATGGCCAAAAAAGTTATTGTGGCACAAGGTGGAGCAATAATTTTCAAGTCTACTGAAGATAAGGGCTCAACATTTGGCTTCACATTTGCCAAAAAGAAAGTCGATCCCGCAAACTATAAACCAAACCTCAAACATTAACGCAAGGATTTTAGAACGAGTCGTCTAATTCTTTGAGTGCTTCGAGCATTCGTCTATGTGACTCGGCATCAATATGAGCCAAAATTGCTGGGTTCAACGAAGATCCGATAGCAGTTGATACTGTAGAAGCAACACCTGCTGCTTCTGCTGTATGCCGAACTGCTTCTGCTGTATTTTGTACAGCTTGAGCTGTGCTTGCTACTTCCAGAAAATCACTAACCAAACCACTGACTTCAGCGGGGGTTGCACCTGGGTTAGAAGCTGTAATGCTTTGAATTCCATCTGAGAATGTTGTCCAATCGGCTTTTTCTGCAGGTGACCAACCATCGTAATTGCTTGCAAACTCTAGAGTTCGCGAACCAATTTGGTTAAGTTGCGCCTGAGTGGCATCTGGGTGAGCTTTAGTAATGTGGTCAACTCCGTCCACCATTTTATAGAAAGCTTCACGCTGATCATTTGACCAACCATTGAACTTAATCAAGTTTATGGCCTCATCATTGTTTCTTATATCGCTGGTTGGAATAACAGGTCCAAAAGGATCATTCGGATTGGCTGGGATAGGGTGAGTTGGTGCTGTAGGTGCTGGTGGTGTTATTCCAGAACCATTTCCGCTAGGTGTAGTTCCAGGAGTTGTAACGTCTGGAGTTGAATGGGGTGTTGTTACAGGGGTTGTTCCTGCGTGGTTTCCAGAACCGCTACCGCTTGGAGTAGTGTCTGGGGTTGCGTTTCCGGTTCCACCACTTCTACCAGTATGATTATCGCTTGAAGCGTTGAACTTGTAAGAAGCGTAGGCTGCAATTCCGGTTACCGCTAGAGCACCAATCATCGCAATTTTAGCGTTACGAGTGTATTTCTTCTTACCGTATTGTTCGGCAGCTGCATCAAACTCAGAATCGTATCGATCACTAAGTTCATTAACAGCGTCAATTAGTTGGTTGTGTTCGTCGCTATCTGATTCAAAATCATCACTTTGTTCATAATTTTCTAAAGCTTCTTCAACTTGATCAATCGTATCCGAAAGTGCTACTAGATTAGCGTGTTTTTCGGCATCTTTTTCGGCAAGTTCATCCAAAGAAAGTCGGTTTTCTTTCATGCTGTTTTTAAGGCCACTTAAGAAAGTTTGGCCTTTAACTTGAGCAGACAAAGTGGCGTCGCTGACGATGTCTCCCAGTGTTTTCTTTTCTTGTCGTACAGCTACAGCTGGTGCTATAAGCCCAAGTCCAACCCCTGTAATCACTGTGCTTGAGTCAATACCTTTACTAATAAATACTGCATCAACACCGGCACCAAGAAGGGCAAATGCACCAGTGGCTTTTGCGCGGGTCCATCCGTAATGCGTCTTAGCATCTTTGACATTTGCTAGAGCTTGATTATAAGCATCCGTGTCGTTTGCATCGGCTTCTCTCAAAGCTTGTTTTGCTAGCTGGTAGTGACGGTAAGATTTTCTTGTCTGCTTTGCAGTCAACGAAACACGTCCCAATAAAGATTTAGCTTTTTGGACGATGTTTCCAGCAGTTTTCTTTTCGTCTT
>JALYPT010000009.1 GCA_030856205.1 bacterium
GGTAGTAACCGTAAAAACATCGAGGGGGTGTGGACTACGGTTTGTCCAGCCCAACGCTCTTTTTAGAGTTAGTAAGCACAAACTATATATTTAAAGCCGTTCGTTCAAAATCCCACCGCGTGGGTAATGAGTGAACGGCTTTATTATTTGTAGACTTTAGTTCCCCTAAATCGTACCCTAATGTTACACGTGAAACACGAAAGCCGCTACTGTAGCGGCTTTCAGATGTTCCCTTGTGACCCCGCTGGGACTAAATAAAGGCAATCACGATGCGAGAGCAATATCTATCAAACGCAATAACAACGCGGCACGTAGCTGATTTGATACCGATGGAAATATATTTATAACGGTGCTTATTATTGCCTTTGTTACCTTTACAGTTCCCTAATTAGTACCCTGATGAAAGTATGGTTTTTTCCTAAAGACAAGTCCGAAAAGGAAACATTACTGATGATGCGCGTTTCCCTTAAAGGAACGGTGAAATTCTCCACAGGTATCAAATGCAACCCTAAAAACTTCAACACACAGCGAGGCAAACGGATGTACCAACGGTTAACCGCCGGTTCCGGTTATATGCTCGACAACGAACGCTTAGACCAGTTACAGAATAAAGCGGAAACGGTTCACAAGAAACTACGAAACGAACTTGACCGCGAACCCACGCCGATAGAATTCAGGAACTCATTTAAAGCCGGAATAAAGCCCGTAGCGGACTTCTTTTCTTTTGCCGAATCTTACGCCGAGCAAACGAAGACAAGGGTAAATGACAAGACCGGAAAGACACTCAACCCTACTACGGCATTCCGTTACACCAACACCACCAACTACCTGAAAGAATTTTCCCTTTCTAAGAACTTAAACCTCGACTTCGATAATATAACGATGGACACGTATAAAGGTTTTGTTTCATTTCTCACGCACGTTAAAAAGTTAGCTCCCGCCACCATCACGAAACATATTACAGTATGGAAAGCGATAATGAATGCGTCGGGTGATCTCCATAAAAATAAAGTGCATACCAGGTTTAAGAAATTCAATGATGAAGATATGGATGCCGTATTCTGTAATGAGGAAGAGCTGAACGAACTCTATAAGTTAAAAGTTTCCGATGTGATGTGGGAGCGTGTGAAAGACAGCTTTATTATAGGTTGCTGGACGTGTCTTCGTCACGGCAACTATTCGGATATAGACCCGAAGTACGTTACTAAAGAACACATTAAACTGATACAGTTAAAGGGAGGTGATGAAGTCGTGATACCGATGCACCCGCACGTTAGGGAGCTGATGAAGAAATATTACAACGCACCGCCTAAAGTCAGTAACAATATAATGAACAGGTATTTGCCGTTGGTTTGTTCAATGGTGGATGGTCTTAAAGTGGAAGTACCGAAACGATTTATAAAGGGGGGTAAGACGTTTGAGAGTTTCGTTCCTAAATATTCAATGATTAAAACACATACAGCGAGGAGAAGTTTCGCTACCAATGCGGTGTTAATGGGAATCCCTGATGATATAACGATGAAGATCGGGGGATGGAAAGACCGGCGCAGTTTTCAGCGTTATAAAAAGGTAAGCGCACAGATGGCAGCAGACTTTGTAAGTAAGGTGTGGGATAATAGGAAAGCTATTTAGAGTGTATCCATTTTAATTTTCCATATTGTTTGCCAACTTTGATACATACATCTCAACTCTCCATAATCTTGGTCTGCCTCACCGTAGATATATCCATCCTCACCAAGAACTAATTTCTTTTTGCCGGCAAGTGCGGTGTTGATGTGGTTTAACAAATCCGTTGAATTCTCGTAAGTATCACCGTCACACGGGATAAGTATTGTACCAAGACGAACTGCGTTTTGTCCCGATGTGCCGGTATAAACTTGGTTGTGTGTTTTCCAAACAAACACATATTCCGGTTCGTCTTTTTTACAGCTTGTAAGTGCAAGTAAAATTGAAAGGAGTAAAATGTATTTCATAGTTGAGGGGTTTAGATATTGGTGTGCCAAAGGTTATCCGATGGGTTTAAATGCCGCACGAACATACGCGATTAAAATAATATCTTTCTTTAAAACGTGTATTGGTTGGTAGCGTAACTTCCCTTTTGCTCCTGCCTCTTTGTTATCACTGCAACACCAAATATATTTTTGGTTTTCTTCATCTTCATTCAATCGTTTTGTAATGTCGTGATCCGGTGTGACGATGTTATAAATCTCCCCCCACTCTATTGCTTCTTTATTTGTTAGTAGTTCACCAATAATTCTATCTCCATTGTGCAACGCGTCATTCATTGAGTTGCCGGTAATTATCTTGGTAAAGTTGCAGCGCTCATATCCAGGAATCTTGATGTAGCCTGTAGCCCGTTGTGGATGGTCTTGATTAAATGTTTGACCAGTACCGGCAGAGGAGTATTGATCTTGTAATGCTAACGAACCTTCGCTTTGTTCGGAAAAAGTTGTAGGAGTTACAAGCCTTTTAAACCCACCGTCTTTATGATTGACAATTTCAAGCTTAACGTCTGAACTTTTCATTATCTCCTTTACAAAATCGAATTGTGAAAGGTCTAAGGTGAAGGCTTTTTCAAGTTTCGTTATAAATCCCAAACTCGCACGGCTGTTATCTCCTGCCAAAACTTTAGACAAAGTGCTTTGATCAACGTCCGCCAGCTCTGCTATATCAGAATCCCTTTTTATTTTACGCTTAAAAACCAAAAAAGCCTTTAAATCAGTAAGTATTTCAGTATAATTTAGTTCAGGTCTATACATTTTTTCTCTTTGATAATCAGGCGGTTGCCCTATCTTAGGTAAAATAATTGTCTTAATGTTTGGCATTTGTCAAATCTTAGGATATATTTGCATTATCAAACATAAAGCGAATATAAAGATGATAGCCGAAAAACCAAACCGCCGCGAGTTCGCAGCACCAATCGATCCTAAGTTATTGGTGAAATGGCGCAACCTGAAAAGACAAGGTGATATAGAAAGTATATCAGAGCAAAGCGGTAAGAGCCGCCTTACAATTAGTAAAGCAATCAATACAGGCTTTGGAACAAGGGATATTATTAATTCCATCAATAGCTACTACGGTATTCAAACCGGAACAGCCGCGTAATTCAATTCTATGCCACAGGTAATATTTTTTGACGGCAGCAAGGAGGACTTCATATCTCTGTTACTTGAAGCGGAACGGTTACGCAAAGACGAATTAAAACCACGTCAGACAGTAGATACCAAAACAGCGTGTCGTATCGCGCATTGCCATTCAGATAGAATCAGACGCAGGTTAAAGCCAGCTATCAAAGGAAGTGGTAGCGCAAGTGATTTGTGGTGGATGGATGAAGTGGAAGGACTCAATAAAAAACATTTGAAAGTAGCATAAAAAAAACCGCGTCAGAGCTATAACTCAAAACGCGGTCAATCAAATTCTATAACGCAAAAATACAAAATCAAATTCTTATGACAACCATCCACATCCACCACGAACAACACGGCGACATCGGAACCGTGCAGCCGTACCAAGTACAGGGGAATATTATTACCGTTAAAGACTACACAGGTTATGTACGGTTACTAATTACCGATGTCGAATCTCTTAACGATTCAATAGTATACACGGTAAAAGACACCTCCAATATAGCAGTCTTGGGTTACTGTACCAAAGAAATGTTCGATGAGGCTTCGCGGCTTTTTGAACCAACCGCCGCCGATGAGTTAGGTATTAACCAAAACAATGAGGAGGCTGCATAATGAAAACAGCTACACAACAATCCACCGCCGTTATCCTCCGTGATATTAAGTGTCGCGGTGATGAAACAACCGATTCAACCTTAGTGCAAGCCATCTGCCTGAAATCATTTGCAAGCCCATCACAGGTAGGAGATACTGTTAACGACTTCAATATTCTCGGACACGCACAAGCCATCGAAACAAGCCTTTCCGTAGATGTGAAACATTCAGACGATGATATGATTTACTTACTCAACCGGATTCATTGCTTCGTGGGAAACAGGTTGAAACAATACCAGGACAAAGAAATGAAACGGTCACACCCGAATAATGTAACCAACGCTTTCACCTCCACTAAATCAATCAGATAATGTTCTACTGGAAAATGGTTATCGGTTCACAAACAACTTATTTCAAAGCGTTGTCATCAAGTTCTTACGAACGTATCCTTTACAATATGGCGACAGGTAACGACACGTTTTTATGTTCTCACTATCGGGCTAACAATGTAGATGTAAAAGGATTGATAGAGGAAGCGATGGACTCCAAGTGTTACCGTAGCTCCGATGTGAACGAATGGAGCAGAGCGAAGATGCTACACCAACGTTTATCTAACACTATTAAAAACGTTGCCTAATGGATAACGAGCGCACACCACAACAAGACTACGACCGATGGGAGCAAGCGGCTTTCGTAGAAAAGGAATACGAAGAAAGAAACGAACGTCTAATGGAATACTCGGAAGAAAAAACAAAATCAAATCCTATAACAATGAACAACAATTTACCATCAGTAAAAATCGATTTCACACAATACGCAGAAGAAAAACACGATCACATCGTCGAGATGTCAAGCCTCAGCGAATGCTGCGGTGCGCCGTGTGACGATGACATTCTTATCTGCAGCGCCTGTAAAGAGCATTGTGACCTACAAGACGATAACGAATTACCAATCTAAAAACAGTACTAATGAACAACAATTTACCATCAGTAAAAATTGATTTCACACCGGAGCAGATACAGCTCCTGAAAAATCAAATCGCTCCCAAAGCAACGAACGACGAACTGAAATTATTCATAGCGCAATGCGAACGCACCCAGCTTGATCCGTTTGCGCGTCAGATTTATTGTATCCACATGGGAAACAAAATGTCTATACAAGTTTCCATCGATGGCTTTCGTGTGATAGCGGAACGCTCCGATAATTACGCAGGACAAGACGAACCTGTATTTACTTACGACGACAACAAATTAGCATCGTGTAAGGTCAATGTTTACAAATGGCGTGGCAATCAGCGATATGTCGCAAGTGTAGGCGTAGCAATGTTTTCAGAGTACACACAGGGAAATCAAATGTGGAACAAGATGCCGCACGCGATGCTTGCAAAATGTGCTGAAGCTATTGCATTACGTAGAGCATTTCCACAGGACTTGTCAGGACTTTATACTAAAGATGAAATGGAGGAAGATGATGTAAAAGAAAACCTACGCCACGAACCGGATATGAAAGTGGGTGATCCGATTGAAGTAATTAAACAGGCAAAGCCATCCAGCAAATCAAAAGCGATAGAGTCAGCACGTGAACAGATACGCAACATTGACGAAGCTGTCTTGGTTGCTATTGACCAAATCAATGTATGCGAAACAGAAACATCATTGAACGAAACCATTAAACGCTATAGCAATAAGCCTGAGATAATTTTAGATGTAAGAGTATTGGAAGCAGGTAAGGCAAAGCGTCTGTCATTACAAACAGTATCAGTATAGTCATCGACACGTATAGTTTTTAGGTGTACCGCGCGTATCGGGCTAACAATACGCTAACTTTTTAAAACCCTCAAACCCCTCAATAATGAAAATAATTTACTACAAGTCCACCAAGAATGGCGACTGGAGATTCCAGGCGAAAGCACGTAACGGAAAGATATTGTTTAGCGGCGAAGGATATGAACGCAGAGCCACGATGCTTAGAATCCTTACCAAGTATTTCCCTGATGTCGTTCCTGTAAAAAAATAATTCCTATGCCACGCATACCCGAA
>JALYPT010000030.1 GCA_030856205.1 bacterium
ACGGCCATACGAATGGATACTGGGAATGGTACCGCCTTGATGGTACGTTGAAGCGTTCAGGGTATTTCAAAATGGGTGAACCTGTCGGTGAGTGGATTACTTATGACGACAAGGGTAAGCCATATAAGACTACTCAAAGGTAGAAGCTGTAGGCACGACGAACAATGAAGGAACGCAAGTGTTTATTAGTATTGTGTCACTTTTTGTAATTCTCTAAGAAGTATCGTTTTACTTTCGTAGCTAACGGCGCACCAAACAAAGAGCGTCTCCAAAGGAGGCGTTTTTTGTTTGGTTGTAGAAGAGTAGGCGCAAACTCAAAGCAAGTGAAACGAGCGTGAGTTTGACTGTGACGAGCAGGCGCAGATGCTTGCATCGAGCATGCGAGGAAACACGAGCGTAGCGAGGTCTCCTCACCCGCACCAACAAGCTTATGCTTAAAAAAAGACCGCATTGGTCTCTTTTTGTTATAATTGAGACATGACGTTAACTATCAATCCAGATATTGAGATAAAAGACTCGCCAATTGAGGGTATGGGTTTGTTTACCAAAGTCCCCATAAAAAAAGGTGATGCCGTATGGATCTCCAAGGGCGAAGAGCCACTTGAAGAAAAAATATATACAGACGAAGAATTTAAAGCATTTCAAAAATGGTGTATCGATAACGGAAAAGAGTGGGACGCAGTCGCAAATGGGAATGGAACGCACAGCGCTGCAATTTCTGACAGAGAGAAACATCCAGGAGACTACGGCAACCATAGTTGCGACCCTAACACTGATAAGAATCGTGTTGCACTCAGGGATATCGAAGCTGGTGAAGAATTAACAGCTGACTATGCAGAGTTCTCAACGAAAGACTGGCAAATGAAATGCAATTGCGGTTCTAGTAATTGTAAAGGTCTAGTAAAAGGTAAAGTCTAAATTAAATCTGCTGACAGTTCAAATTTTTCAACTAGGTTTTCGAGTTTGCTGTCGTTCAAAATTCCAATAATAGTTGTTTGAAATGCGAATACTATTCAAATTTAGGTCAGATTCCTTGGCATATTTATATGAATATCAAGCCCAAAGCGGCAATTGATGCTGCTGAGATTTTTATTCTTAGATTATCTTTTTCGCCTAAGAATATTGCTGCCAATACCGGGACGATAACGACTTTACTTGCAGCTAATGAATAGACTAAAGATAAGTTACCGGCTAAGTCTGTAGCCCATATAAATAATATGACTTGGAAGAATCCTGTAACTCCCAAAGCCATAATCATAGGTAGCTCTTTCCTTACTTGCTTTCGTTCCTTGATTAACGTCTTGGCTGTAAATGGCAGCTTTATAAGCAGACCAAAACCAAAACTCAGCAAAAGTGCAGTGACTAGCCCTGCTGATTCTACTAAGTATCTACTCAGCAGAGCTACTGCTGTGATTAAAACAATGCATAAACCTATTAATTTTATGCTTTTTGAAGTCAACTTTACTTTTCCTAACAGTAAAGCTCCCAGTAGCAACAAAGCTCCACCAGCATATTGCTGCTTGGTTAAGCCCTCCCCCAAGATGAGACTACTTGATACTACTACCGGTATTACACTGAGTTTAATCAGTGTTGTGAACGACGATGCGTCACTTTCTTTTATTGCGTAAAAGCTAAAGTAGCCATATGCCGTGCCGATAGTTGCTTCTAGTAGTGCTACTAAAAGTATCGATGTAGAAGGTAGTACGAAGTCGCCTGTTGTTATTGCTATTGCAATCATTGCAGGTAAACTAACCAGCGCGTTTCTTACTACATCAGAAACTAATGGATTTAATTTTGATTTAACTGCAAAACGTCGATAAATCAACGATGCAGCGGTTGTGAAAACAAGCCAAATGCAAAATATAATTTGCCAATCTAACATATGTTTCCCCTTTCTTTTTAACTTATAGAGAGATTTTTGTGTAGGTGTTTGTTATTTAATTTTGAAGTCTTGTTAAAGACCAAAAGCTAGGCTTTGAATTCGTTCAAAAACTAGTTTTTGGGCTTTTTGTTATAAGAGAATTTCGTTAGTTAATACCAATATAGCATAACCGTTAAAAAATGTCAACAGCAAAACTAGATAAAGTTATCAGGCTAAATAATCTCTTTTTTTGTTATTATTAATAGGATGAAGATAGAAGAAGTTGCAAGTCAGATTAAGGGCGACGAACATGAGCACAAGCCAACTCTCATTGCTATTGAAGGCTTTGGAGGCTCGGGCAAGACAACTATTGCCGAGAAACTAAAAGCTCTTTTGAGACACGCTTATGTGATTAACATTGACGACTTTATTATCAAAGACAAGTTGACGGAAAAATCTTGGGACAAAGGTGCGTTTAATCGAGGGCGTCTTGAACAAGAGGTTCTGATTCCAGCATCAAGTTGCAAGAAAGTTTCATATCATAAACTCATCTGGGCAACGAACACACTGAGCGAACCAGTTAGTGTTCCAGATGTTGATTATATAATTGTTGAAGGTATTTCGACTTATCACCCAGATATAGCAAAATATTATGACTATAAAATCTGGATTGATATCCCTATAGAGCTTGCGAGGGAACGCGGACACGCACGAGATGGCAGCAACGAAAACGCTCAACATTGGGATTTGTGGGCAGAAAATGATTTAAGATACCAGCAAAAGTATCATCCTGAGCAGCAAGCCGATTTTATAATTGCCAATTAAAAAATTGTTCGATAGTCCAAAAGTTTCTGCTACAAACTTCAGCTTTCTATCAAATACCGCCTCTAATGCAGATGTTTGTAATGCTTCAACTACCACGCACCAAGCATAAGCGTTATGATAATACAGAGGCGATAAGCCTTTTTTTTGCTATAGTTATGATTATGATTAAAACAGCAATAATTACAGGTGCAGCCAAAAATATTGGCAAAGGTATCGCTAAGGGATTAGCTGAAGATGGTTTTCGATGCATTTTATTAGATAAAGACAAGGATGCGTTACATAGAACAACCCAGGAATTAAAATCTATAAATGAAGATTGCTCGGACTACGTTATTGATATGGCGGACGTGCAAGCTATAAATGGTTTTCTTGATTGGTTACGGCAAGATAAATGCCATGTGGACGTTCTAATCAATAACGTGGGATATGAAAGCGATGATACGGTACGATCTCTCAAGCCAGATACTATAAAAATGAGTAACGATATTAACCTGAATGGTCCATTTTATCTGTCGTCAGAAGTAGCGAGCCTAATGAGTGGTGGCAATATCGTTTTTATAACATCTACCCATAGTTCGGTGACCCGAATGCATCCGTTGTACTCGTCAGCTAAAGCCGCAACAGAAATGTTTATGAAAGAAGCAGCCCTAGAACTTGCTTCAAGCAATATTCGTGTCAATGCTGTTGCACCAGGTCCTGTAGAAGACATGCCAGCGTCTAATCCAAATAAGTATGTACCTATGGGGTTTAGTTTACAGCCAAAAGATGTAGCGGAATGCGTGAAGTTTCTAGTTTCTGATAATGCACGCTATATTACCGGGCAAACAATAGTTGTAGATGGCGGTTTTTCTGTTGCTCACACACATTTTTGGAAAAGTCAGAACAAACTTTAGTTAAATAAATCTGGAGACAGGTTAAAGACTTTGGCTAAATTGAGTAGCCGCAAATCATTAAACTTCTCAATTGCAGATGTTTGAATGCTTTGAGTCGTATTGGTGCGGGTACTAAAATTACTTATCCTTGTACGCCGATTGATGGTGCGATAGGCTGTACTACATTTGAAAAAGCAGTTATGCATCCTAGCGACTTGCTTAATAACAAACAGGATAGCCTCAGGCATTTTTCTCAAACTTTCGTAATAACCTCGCTCATTGTTTTTATTTTCCTCAGCACGTTGAGCAAAGTTCAAAAAACTCTCCAGGCAAGCCCTAAGAAGACCTCGGACTAATTAAAAAGATTATGTTGACTATACCCCCAGGGGGTATTAGAATAACGGTATGATTGCTGAATTAAAACAAAGATCTTTACAACGTGCAAAAATTCTTGAAGGACAGATGAGAGGTTTGCACAAAATGATTGACAAGGAAGAGTACTGCATGGATATTCTTGCCCAAAGTCTTGCTATTCAAAAATCGATCAGTTCACTAAACAAGTTGATTGTTGAAAACCATTTACGCACTCACGTAAAAGACAGTCTTGGCTCGATTGATAATGGCGAACAAGAGAAAGCAATGGAAGAGTTATTAGGATTGTACGAGTTAACCAAAGTAAGAAGTAAATAAAGGAGTTGTCATGAGTAAAGAAAACGCGATGTTTGGAATAATTGGGTTACTACTGGGAGTCGTATTGGCAGGTTTTATTGCGGGTCAGGCAGTGAATAATAACAATGCTGGGATGATGCGGATAATGGGTGTGGATTCAGATAAAAGACTTGCAGGCGACCACAGCACTATGTCTATGGCCGATATGAACGAACAGCTTGAACCATTGTCTGGCGATGAGTTTGATAAGGCCTTTATTGAAATGATGATTGCTCACCATGAAGGTGCCGTTGATATGGCGGAGCTCGTTCCATCAAGGGCGAAGCACGATGAAGTTAAGCAACTTGGCGAGGCGATAATCGTTGCCCAAACAACAGAAATTTATGATATGAATAAGTGGCAACAAGACTGGGGTTATTCAAGTGATGAAATAATGCAAAATATGCACGAAGGCCACTAGAATGAATAAGGAAAAACAAGTCAAAAAACTAATCCACAAGAATAAACTAGTATATTTTGCACTAGCTGTTTTGGTGTTGATTTTTCTTGTAGGCGGGATTTACGGCTATCTATACAAATCAACTCCATCGCACATACGCTACCCGAAGTTTGAACATTACCACTTTCGAACGCAAATTATCGTAGATGGTAATCCTGTGGATTTCTCGAAAGATGAGTTTCAAAACGAAACACCAGGCACTTGCAGTATCGATCCTGGCGGGACACCGATTGACTTTCATGACAATGTTGACCAGCTGACTCATATTCACTGGGACGGCATGACTGGTGGTGAGTTTCTAAAGTATTTTGGCTGGAACTTCATTGGGGGTAGTGATGACAACTTGGGACGTAGATATGACGATGGATTAATGTCAATGCAAACTGTGAACCGTTACGGTGACCTACTACCTGATATTCCAGAAGATACGAATTTCTATTTATACATTGGCGATGAGAATGGATACGAGAAGAAAGATTGGAACGACTTTCTTGAGTCAGATCTTGAAGAATTTTTTGGCAAAAACAGTAATCTAAACCAAGACGAGCAAACATCGCTCCTAGAAAAATTGTTCTTTCCTAAAGCCTACGCTCATGGCGATAAGGTAGATAAACATAATGAAGAAAGTGATAAAAGTGAAGAAGAGCTTAAACGGATCAATAACCTAATCGGCAATGTTGTCATATTCGTGCAAAACGATGAACCGACGGATGAACAGATACAAGCCAGGTTTGATAACCTAGTGCCCCTTCATGAAAGTATTTGTGGAGGTTAAGAATGGACCATACACACCACGACATGAATAACGAGCACCAGGACCATGATATGCATGAGGGTCACTCTGCTTCGATGTTCAAGGATAAATTCTGGCTATCACTAATCCTTTCAGTGCCCGTAATAGTTTACTCTGAAACCGTTCAACACTGGCTCAGCTTTACACCTCCATCATTCCCAGGCTCGCAGTACATACCGTTCATCTTGAGTACGTTCATATTCTTCTATGGTGGGTTGGTTTTCATTAAAGGTGCTGTGATTGAATTAAAAGCCAAAACTCCGGGTATGATGACGCTAATAAGCTTGGCGATCATCACTGCTTACAGCTACAGCGTAGCAACTCAGTTCTTTATCGCTGGCGAAGGATTCTTCTGGGAATTAACTACATTGATTACGGTGATGTTGCTGGGGCATTGGATGGAGATGTCTGCCATTCAAAAAGCCGAAAGTGCATTGGATGCAATCTCGAAGTTACTACCAGATAAAGCTGAGAAATTAGTCAATGGCAAGCCTAAAACCGTTTTGGTTAGTGAACTAGCAGTTGGAGACTTGGTTCTCATCCGACCTGGGGCGAGCCTACCAGTCGACGGTGTCGTGGTTGAGGGCAACTCATCAGTTGATGAAGCTGCAATTACTGGTGAAAGCAAGCCCGTTACCAAGGAAGTAGATGGCGAGGTTATTGCAGGAACAATTAACCAAGAAGGCTCATTGACTGTAAAAGTAACAAAATTAGGTGAAGACACTGCACTGGCGGGAATCATGCGTTTAGTGGCCGAGGCTCAATCGTCCAAGACTAACGTTCAGGTGTTAGCAGATAAAGCCGCTTTTGCCCTAACCGTAATTGCGATTTTATCTGGAGTACTTACATTCGTTATCTGGGTGATTGCCAGGGATACTGGTTTTGCCCTGGAACGTTCTGTTACCGTGCTGGTTATCGCTTGTCCTCACGCTTTAGGATTAGCAATCCCGCTAGTTGTCTCTATATCTACATCGTTGTCCGCAAAGAGTGGACTTTTGGTTAGAAAACGAATAGCTCTTGAATCAGCCCGTAAACTCGATATTATTTTGTTCGACAAGACGGGAACACTTACCAAAGGAGAGCATGGAGTAACCGATGTTTGGGCAGCGAAAGGCCACACCAAAGAAGATATAGTTCACATTGCAGCCAGCTTAGAACAAAAAAGTGAGCATATTGTCGGCAAAGGAATCGTTAAATATGCTTATGACCAAAAGATTAAACTTGATACTGTTAAGGATTTTGCAGCACTACCAGGCCTGGGAGTAAAAGGAACTTTACATGGAAAAGACAAATTTCAAGCTGTAAGTTACCGTTATGTTACAGAAAACCAGCTTGAGTTACCTTTTGAGTTCAAAGAACTGAGTAGACAAGCCGCTGAAATGGGAAAGACTGAAGTTTATATTGTCGATAAGTCAAACGAAGTTATTGGTGCTATTGCACTGGCAGATATTATTCGTGGTGAAGCCAAGGAGACAATCGAAGCATTGAAAGAATTAGGTATTGAACCAGCCATGATTACAGGTGATAGCAATGAAGTTGCCAAGTACGTTGCAAAGCAGCTTGGACTTAAGACATACTTTGCTCAGGTTAAACCTGAAGACAAATCAAACAAAGTCAAAGAACTTCAGAAGTCTGGAAAGAAAGTGGCTATGGTTGGTGATGGAATAAACGATGCCCCTGCCCTCAGCCAAGCTGATATAGGGATTGCGATTGGAGCTGGAACAGATGTTGCGATAAAGTCGGCTGACATTATATTGATTAGAAGCAATCCTCTAGACGTAATAAAAATAGTCCACTTATCTAAGGCAACCTATCGAAAGATGGTTCAGAATCTTGGCTGGGCGACTGGCTACAACGTCATCGCAATCCCTTTAGCTGCAGGAGTCTTATACAGTCAAGGTATACTGCTCGCTCCTGCTGTTGGTGCGTTTTTCATGTCACTATCAACCGTCATCGTTGCCTTGAATGCTCAATTACTCCGCCGTTCATACAAAGTATAGCGAGCTATTTTGTTCCAATTAATTCACTTGATAGATTAAATGCTAAACTCCTGGCCTTTTCAAAGATAGAATGTGGCGTGAGGGGATCTTACCTGAGAACAGCGCCTTGATCAACTCCGTGATTGGTTTGATCATCGTAGGCATCATTGGCTTGGTTAAGTGCAGTAATGTTTGCGGCCGTCTTGGCGTTTATACTAGTCACGATAGATTGACAATCGGATGCCGGAACAGACTCCATATCGCTCAGAAGCTTTTGGGCGTGCTTCTGATTAATAGCTACGTGACCATTTTCGTGGGTAGTAAGATTGTTTATTAAATATTGCCAAGAACTGGCTAGACCATTCGATGTCGAACTAGTTGCTCCCCACTTAGGTAGGAGCATGTTGGTATGTAAGCCAACTTTCACATTACTGACACTGCAGGTTTCGCCATCATTTTGAATTAAGCTATATTGCCAAACCAGGTTACTGCCTGTGTATGCGCCAAAATTACTTACTTCACCATTAATAATTGGAGCGCACTGTTGCAATTGCCTCTTAATTTGGGCAGATGTATTGCCGTATACCTGGTAATACTTGGGGGTATCTATAATCTGACTAAGCCCAGATGCTTGATTTGTCAGGTCAATTTTAGACGGCAAGTTATACGTCGGTGGTGTACAGTTTTTTGGGATGGCAACGTCTATGCTTGTTATTTCGTCCGGACCTGGTGATACAGCAAATGTTGTACCGCCGGGTGCGCTGACAACTGCACTAGGTATATCAGTAGTAGGGGCAGTCTTTGATACCAGAGCTGGAGTAGATATTTGTGGTTGCGCGACACCCAGAATGCTTATTAGCACAGATAGTATGATCAGAAGCAGTCCTGAACGACGAGTTTGGCTTTGAAAGCTACGGAATATATATTGTATAGGGCGAATTAGATTAAATGTCGATGTAACCATGATGATATCTCCTAACACACGTCTTTAAAATAAAGTTGCATATTGAGTCAATATTATAGCATAGTAACCCCTAATTAGCAATGTCAGATAACAAATAGTTGAACTAGTCAAAAAGAATAACTAATAATCAAAAAACCGCCTAAAAGCAATTGTTTGAAATGCGTCAACTTGGCTTTTTTAAATAAAAGGTTTGAATTTCTGGAAAGCTTATGGTAAATTATTCTCAATGGTAGCATTAAGTAAAAACAGGTAAAAAGGGTAAAGATATGAAATTATTTATGAAAACTGGACTTCTTTCATTAGTTTTAAGCATCGTTGGTATTTTTGTGGCTTCGCCTACAGCGTCTGCAGCAACTTCCCCAACACTTAGCGCCTTAACTGGATACTCAGTTCTTGGTGGTTCAGCGGTAACTTGTACCGGTTTAACGACAACGACCGGATCTGTTGGTGTAAGTCCGGGCACATCAATTACCGGCTTTCCCTCACCGTGTACTGCGGGAGGCGGAACACATTCCAATGACGCAAGCGCTATAGCAGCTCAAGCTGAAGCCCTCGCAACTTTTGGCACCCTCGCTCAACCTTGCGATTTCAGCTATGGGGCACAGGATCTAACTCTTATCTCGCCACTAGTTCCAGGTGTTTACTGCTCATCTAGTAGCTTCTCATTGTCTGGGAATCTAACCCTGAGTAGTTCTACAGGCGTTTATATTTTTAGAACTGTCACAACACTAATTGCATCGCCTGGCTCATCTGTTACCGGTGGTGACCCATGTAACGTGTGGTGGAGGGTCGGAAGCTCTACGACTCTTGACACAACCTCTTCGTTCATAGGAACGCTAATTTCGCAAAATGGTATTAACGCCATAAATACCAATGGAACATTGAACGGCCGGTTCATATCGCTATCTGCGGGTACTGTAACATTGGACGCCAACGTAATTACTGGACCAATTTGTACGACTCCTGCTCCTACTACTACTGGTGGTGGTGAAACCACAACCCCTGGATTGCCAAACACTGGTCTTAGCCCTCAACAACAGAGCACTCCATGGTGGGGCGTCCCAGTTGTAATGTTGACATCTTCAGCAAGCATATACTTGATCCAGAAAAAGATTAAAACAACATCTGAACGTTGATCAGTAATCACAAAATACGTCGATCATTACTAATAGCTATTTTAACGGGTACAGCAGCGATTTTCATCGTTGCTGTTTACTTTTTCACCCATAACAATGGTTACGAACCAGCAGTTGAGCCGAATATCTCAACCGAACAACCAGCAATTTCTGAAAACAAATCTAACAATGCATCATTACCTATTCGACTTAAGATACCCAGGATCAAGGTTGATGCCAGTGTTGAATATACAGGCTTAACAGCGTCAGGTGACATGGATGTACCCACCAATTCGATTGATGTTGGCTGGTATAAACTTGGTGCGCGTCCTGGAAATAATGGTAGTGCTGTAATTGCAGGTCATCTCGTTGGCCAAAAAGGCGAGCCCGCAGTATTTGCAGATCTAAGCAAACTAGAAAAGGGCGATACCATGTCAATTACAGACGATAAGGGTGATACCATCTCATTTATAGTCCGAGAAACTAGGTCCTACGGCCTACAGGAACGCCCCAGTGAAGTTTTCGACACAAATGATGATACAGCTCATCTTAATCTAATTACTTGTTCAGGATCCTGGGACTTAGCTAATAGCAGTTACGTCGAGCGGTTGGTAGTGTTTGCTGATAGAACTGACTAATTTCCATACTACGCTTTGGGGTTGTCGACATTTTGTAATATTTGCATCATCGAGTATTAAGATGTATGATATAGACGTAAGCAATAAAAAAGGAAAAAGGAAATAAAATGGCTGATGATATAAAACAAACCGTAACAAAAACAGATGACACTGGCGTGGATAGCACCGGAGCGTCTGTGCAACAGCAAACAAAACGTATCCAAACGGACGTCCCTGCCGATGTCAAGACTACCTCGCAGAATGTGGTCTGGTACATTCTAGGTTTTATAGAAATACTAATAGCTTTTAGGTTTGCACTCAAATTATTTGGTGCCGATCCAGCCAGTTCGTTCGTAACATTCGTTTACAACGTAACTGGAGTATTGACCTTGCCTTTCGATAGCATATTTGGAGTTACAGAGGCTACTACTGGAGAAACACAGTCTGTCTTTGAACCATCGATAGTAGTTGCCGCAGCCGTGTATGCAGTAATCGCTTGGGGAATAGTTAAGCTCATTACGATCAACCAAAAACCGTAATTTAAGTACTTATACACAAACCAAACAAAAAAGGCCACTTTGTGACCTTATTTGTTTGGTGGGCGGTATAGGACTCGAACCTATGACCCCTTCGGTGTAAACGAAGTGCTCTAGCCAACTGAGCTAACCGCCCTTTTGAACTAACAAATTATAACTGTTTTTGGCCTAAAAGTAAACAGATTACATGCCGTGTTTGAAGTCCTCATTAAAGACACGTCCGGCTTCTCTTACCTGCGAAAGAGCCTTTGTGTAATCTTGCAAAACATCAAGCGCAAACTCAATTCGAGGTCGAATAAATGCATCAGACTTGTTGTACTGATCAAGCGAGCCATGAAGTACTTCATTCACACCGCGAACTATCAGATGTTCCGGAATGTAGTTTACGTGTACGTTTTTGTAACTACTAGCTCTTAGCTCTGCAATAGGATAAGCTCCACCACGTCCAGAGGATACAGTTGTAAGTAGAGCGGCTTTATGTGCCATATGTCCACCTGTATGGATGAAGAAGTTTTTTAGTGCTGGTGACGCCATTCCACCCCATTCAGGAGAGACAACAATAAAACCATCAGCCCATTCCAGCTTTTTCTTGATCTCGTCGGCGATTTTGCCTTGTTCAATATCGTTGTCCCAAATGTCTTCAGGATCCAAACTAAGCTTTGTTTCATGCAGGTCAATAAGCTTTACGTTTTCATCGCGTTCTTCAAGCCTGCCCAAAAGATAATCGGCCACCCGTCTAGATTCAGAATTACCTCTGCTACTTCCCGAAATTATCACAAAATTCATAAGCACTATTGTATCACGTGCAAGTTGAATATTCCCTGAAAAGACGTTAAAATATATCTGTTAATGGGCAAGTGGTGAAATGGTAGACACGCGTGTCTGAGGGGCACGTGCCGCAAGGTGTGGAGGTTCAAGTCCTCTCTTGCCCACCAGAACAGAACTCATGAATATCTTTAGCTTTTACTAAAAATCATCAAAACTTATAGATTTTAGATTTGGGATTTTCGGCGGTTGAGTTTTAACAGTGCTGTTGCACCAGCCATCAAAATTAATGCTAGTAACAACGACATGAATTGTTTTAAGCCGCTGTCTGCCAAACCTGTCCCCCCAGATGTGCCATCAGACGCGCCATCGCCATCAGAATCACCAAGCACTGGAGCGCTAAGCACGCTGAAACCGCCCGTTCCACTTAGGTCGTCTACTTTCCAGTAATCCAAACTGCCAATGGTTACGATCGACACATTCGGGTCGCTCTCGGCATAGTAAACCAAGCCTGGGCAGGTGTCGGAGACTTCTACTAAATTGCTAGCGCCAGGGCAAACACCAACACTGGTATGCTCAGATTCTTTGGGCACATACAATGTAAACGGATCATCTACGCCGTCTGAGGATAGCACATTGTGGGCGTATGATTCAGAATTTGGGCGATCGCTCTCGGCGCTCAAATCAACCCAGTCGCGGTCAATAGTCATGTCAGTTGTAATGTCGGCAATGGGCACATCACTCGTGTCAACAACTCGAAGCAATGCATCTGTGTTATTAACACCATTTGGATCAGTTATCTCGATCGGATTAGTGCTTGCAAGATCAATAACATTCAACCCAGCGTCAAGATTTTCTATCTGGAATAGCCTCAAGAACTTTTGGTATCTGTTGCCACCGCTATCAAGTGCAATTATGCTACCGCTGGGGTCGATGCCAACACCCGTTATCTCTTGGAATTCACCATCTGCAGTACCAAAACTGCCGTACTGCGCCATGTAGTTTCCGTCTTTGTCGAATTTTTGAATGCGGAAGTTGCCGTAATCCGTGGCGTAAATATTGTCTTTTTTATCAAATGCGATGTCTACTACCCAATCAAACTGGCCATTGCCTGATCCGTAAGAGCCAAACTCAAACAAGAAATTGCCATCGTTGTCGAATTTTTGAACGCGGTTATTGTTTCTGTCTGACACAACTAGATTATCTTCGGAGTCAACTCCCATTCCAAAAGGACAATCAAACTCGCCTTCGCCACTGCCAAAACTGCCAAATTGCAATATGTAGTTGCCGTCGTTGTCGAATTTTTGAACGCGGTTATTGTTGCAGTCTGTAACATAAACATTGTCACTGCTGTCAATTGCAACTGAAGTAGGAAAATCAAATTCGCCATTGCCACTACCATTCGTACCAAATTCTGCAATATATTCGCCGTTCTCTTGAAATTTCATGATTTGGTCAAATCCACCATTGGCTACAAACAAGTTATTGTTGCTATCTGTTGCAGTATCTTCTGGAAACTCGAGTTCATCGTTAAAAACCGAACCAAAAGTCGAGAAACGTCCATAACCATTTAAGAAGTTTCCGTCATTATCAAACTTTTTTATCTGAAAGTGGAAAGTATCTGTGACATAGATGTTACCTAATTTATCAACACTGAGGCGCCACGGATAGCCAAAAAATAAATCGTCAAATTCGTAGCTGTAACTCGTTAGCCAATTACCGCCAGAATCGATTTTACTTATTCGTTGTGCTTCGTAATCAGCGATATAAAAATTACCGGCGCTATCTTGCGTAACACGATCGGGAGTGTAGACTTGTTCATTGCCCAAGCCAGCCTCGGCTAAACGCCCCACCCAAACATCATTGTTAAATATTTCTATTCTATAATTGGGCGAATGGTCTGATACGTACAAATTGTCAGAGTCGTCAAAGTACAGCTTGGCTGGACCACTAAATTCGCCGTTGCCAGCACCCGCGCTACCAAACTGCGAGATATATACGCCAGCGCTGTCGAATTTCTGAATACGGTTGTTGTTACTGTCAGCAACGTAAACATCACCGTTGCTATCAATTGCAATGCCTTGTGGATCGTTAAATTGACTGTTTCCGGATCCGAAACTACCCCATTTTGTGATGAATGTGCCGCTACTATCAAATTTTTGGACACGATGGTTACCGGAATCTACGACATAAATATTACCCGCGCTATCCAGTGCCAACGCCTCCGGAAAACTAAATTGGCCATCTCCTGTTCCATTTGTTCCGAATTTTGATATATAATTTCCATTTGTGTCTATTTTTTTAATACGATGGTTATTCCTATCAACAACTAACAAGTCACCATTACCATCAAGAATAAGATCCTCAACATTATTAAACTGAGTGTTGCCTGAACCTAAACTGCCAAAATTGTTTGTTAACGTGCCGTTACTATCCAGCTTTGCCACTGAACTAGTGTTGCCAGTATAGATGTTACCGCTACTGTCAACAGCAATTCCCTTGGGATAAAAGACAAAAGCATAAGCGTCAGTACTTTGACTTTGAAAAACCTCAATGTCATCAATTATCTCAGCTACAGCTGTTTGCGGAAATATAATAAAAAGACTGATAATAGTTATGGTAAATAATCGTATTTGTTTCATCCTGTTTGTCCCTTAAGCTTTGTCCCTCAAGCTAAATAGCCTGTTACTCAAATTTTAGCATAAGCACTATGTTATGTGCAAGATAGGCAACTGAAACATATTAAATAGACTCCGCTGTTACTCATGTAGATATTCTGAATTTTTTAATGAATACTCTTTTCTTAGTTTTGATTTATTATCATTTGTGTCAACGCCGGTTTTTACTCCAGTGTTCATGATATCTTTGGGATCAAATATATTCTTAATTTTTTCAAACAAAACGTAGGCATCTTTGTACATTGCCTGTAGGAATGGTGCTTTTAATCGGCCGTCGCCCCCCGATCCAGAAATTGATCCACCCATGGCCAGCACTGCGTCATAATAAACGTCCATTATTCTAAAAACTTTTTGTCGATCGACTACTTCTGACAGATCCAACCTTGGTTGAAAGTGAACATAGCCATCACCTAAACTCCCCCAAACCGTGGCTTCTACATTGTTGGCCACAAACAATTCGTTTAGCATATTTATGTAATCGAACGTCCTGCCAACAGGCACAATGCCGTCGTTCACAATTGGCAGCGCAACCGATTTTGAAGATCTATCCTGTTTGTACAAATTCGGAAGCTGAAGCAATTTTAGGTACATTTGCTTTTCCTCTGCGTCCACTTCGTCAAATTCGATCTTTTTCTTTGACAAGAAGCGTTCTACTTTTTTTTGAATTTTCTTTCTTGTGCGCTGAGCATCGTCTAGCTCTATCAAAACCGTCATTTTTGGAAAGGGCGGCTCATAGCTATTTAGATAATTCGGGAACTTTTCATGAACGTACCTAAGTAGATTTTCATCGATCATCTCCATCGAGCATGGTCGTTCTTCATCAAGCGCCAGCTCAAGAACCATTTCTTGCGCGTCTTCAATGTTATTAATTTTGGCCACAATCAAAGATGTTTCTTCAGGAAGTTGTATTGTGGCGAACGTGATTTCGGAAATTATACCAAGAGTTCCTTGCGAACCAACGAACAAAGGAGTCAAATCGAACGAACCATCCGGCAACTTTACAGACAGCAAATCGTACCCAGCAGAATTTCTTGAAACAGAGCGTGGCAAGGTGACCAATAATTCTTGGTTTTCTTCGATCAGCTTATCTACTTCTCTGTAAATTTTTGCCTCAAGCCCGCCCTCGCCCATCTTTTTGTTAAACTGCTTTTTGCTCAACCGAGACGTTTCTATAACATCACCGTTTGACAACACCACTTTCAGCCCTTTGGTGTAGTATTTTATGGCACCGTATTTAAATGAGAGCCTGCCCGAAGAATTATTTCCAACCGCACCTCCTACTGACGTTTGTTTTGAATCATTTGGGACAGATGGTATATACCTGCCATGAAGTCTAAGTGCTTGTTGCAGGGTGTCAAAGTTAACCCCAGGCTGAACCTTTACATCTCCTGTTTTCGGGTCAAGGCCCAAAATATTCGTCATATGTGATGAAAAATCAACTACCATACCATTGCCGATAGCAGCACCTGTCTCGTCGTATCCATTTCCACGAGGAGTAACAGAAATGGACCTGCCTCTGTCTGCTAACTGCCAAGCAAAACGCACAGTCTTTCTAATATCACTTTCATCCTCAGGAAACACAACAAACATCGGCTCTATATGAAAAATACTTTTATCCGTCGAAAAGCGCTCCAAAGTATCTTTGTCGCTAAGAACCTCCCCCACCAAATGCTCTTGTAAATAATGAGCAATCTTGTTCATTACTCAAATTATAATCTAATTATGGTTCAGGTAATATTGTAATTTATACTAGTAAATATCGACGCGTTCTTGGCTGACTGACCAGTTCTCGATATTGGCAAAACGATCAACTGGCGTGTTGAAAGATAATGGGTCGAATCCAAACAACTTTGTCTTGGTTACATAGTAGTAACGCGGTTGATATAAACCAACAGCAGGCGCCTGGTCAACCCATTCCTTCAAGAAAGGTTCATACTTTTCTTTTCGTTGATCTTTGTTTACTCGTGATCTTCCAGCTTCCAAAGAAGCATCGGCAATATCTGATTTGAACTCAGACAAGTTCAAACGATTATTGGAGCGTGGATCGGCTTGGGTGCTGTGCCAATACGCATAAACATCTGGGTCAGTTCCAAGCTCTATTGCTATCAATAATGCGTCGTAACTGTGTGACGCCGTCGTGGCATTCAGATCCTGTTTGGGCTCTAAGATAATTTCTACATTTGCACCCAGTTCACGCCATTGTTGTTGCAAACTTTGCGCAACTTTCCCTAGTTCGGAATCGGTTTGCGAATATAACTTGAAGCTTAGCTTTAGGTCATCTTTTTCGCGAATACCATCCGGTCCCATGGTCCAACCCGCTTTGTCTAAAATATTTTTGGCTTTTTCCTGATTGAAGTCTGGCTGGACTATCTCTGGGTCGTAAGTAAATTGGTCCTTCAAAAATGGACTATCTACATACTTAACTGGATATCCCAAATTCTCAGTCGCGCTAACTCTGGAGGTCCCAATAGTCAACGCAACGCGAACGTTTTTGTCTTTTAATACATCGTTTGAACTCTTAAAGAAAGCCATTACTTGTTGATTGAGCGGAATGTTATATTCTCTAAATTTTGCATCAAGTTCTCCTGGAGCAGATTGTAGACCGCCAATTCCTGAAAGGTCACCACCTTGAAATACTTCCAAAAGACGTTTTTCTGTTCTGAATGCTCTAACAACAAATCGTTCGAGGTTTGGCTTTTTTATGTGACTATCTTTGTATGCAACAAGCCCAATTTGTTCTTCCCTTGTATCTTCGTCACCAGTTACTTGAACTCCATCCCACATAAACAATCCGGTTCCAATTGGTCTTGCTGTGTTAAAAGTGGCGCCTCTAAGCTCTTCCACATCAAAACGACCCAAAATATGCTCTGGGATAATTCCTGTGATTAGCGAATGAGGAAATGATGCAACCGTGCTTGGAAGAGTAAATTTAACTGTAAATTCATCAATTGCTTCAATTTCGACATCTTGCCAGTTTTGCAGTAAGGTAGATCTGGCGTCAGGAGTTTGTATTGTTTTGTAGGTAAAGACAACGTCGCTGGCATCAAAATTTTCGCCATCATGCCACTTAACACCATGTTTGAGTTTTACAGTATAAACTTTTCCGACATCATCAGATTCTACGGTTTCTGCCAAATCACCAACTAGCTTACCGTTATTGTCATAGCGCATAAGTCCAGAAAAGATTAATCGTGCAACTGTTTGGTCTGAGGCACTTGAAGCATAAATCGGATTTGCATTTGTAAAACTCCCGACGATGCCTTCTGAATAAATTCCACCGTGGCCTGGTTCGAGAGTTTGATAAAAACGACTAAGGGCGCGGGTCTGCACAACTAGTCCACCCATCAAAAAAACTAATAGCATAATCCAACTAATAACAAATCTTCTAACGCCGATAATACTGTCGAGTTTTCTAAAAACAAACTTGTCAATTTTTTGGTCGGCATTTGCACCTAAGTCACCAGCTTTTTGTTTGGTGCTCCGAGCACGACGCCGCCACCGCAGTCTGGTTGCCCGTTTAATCATTCAAAAACTCCTAGATTATCACCACTTTTAAGAGCAACGATGCAGAGAATATAAAACCGAGCAAAATTGTAATCTGAAAAATTGTTTTATCTGATCCACGCCGCACTGTGTTTATCTCACCACTAGCTCCGCCTAAACCAGCACCAAGCGATGCGCCACGGGTTTGTATCAAAATCAAAAAAGTCATCAGAACTGTACTACCTAAAATTATATAATCAATTAATTCCATCTAATCCTCTTTCTCAAGTATTGCACTTACCATATAGTTTACCAGAGATACGGTCAATGCAGCAAGGAGTGCACTTGAGATGCCCTCAACCACAAACGGATCGTAAAGCCAGGCTGCCAGCCAAACCGTGAACGAATTGATTACGAGCATAAACAGACCAAGGGTAAAAAAGACGGCGGATAGAGAGAAAACAACCAGGACAGGTTTGATAATTGAATTGACTAGGGCAAGAACGAAACCAGCGCCAATTAATACCGTGACTCTTTCGTCGAAGTTAATTAAACCAATGTTAAACGCATCACTGAATACTTGTGCCAATGCCAGTCCCGAAATCGAGACAAGCCACCTAACAATAAATCGCCCAATTACAGTTTCCATTAGTTATATTCTAGTTCAGGAAAGCGTTTTCGGCAAGCGCTACGAAAGTACTCGAATACCTGTTTTCGTGATCAAAACGTCGTCCTCGATTCGTACTCCGATGCCCTCTTCCGTAATGTAAATTCCAGGTTCCACGGTAATGACATTTCCAGCTTCCAGCGGCAAGCTGTAATCGGCAACGTCATGAACGTCTAACCCTAAATGATGCGAGGTTGAGTGCGGGTAGTAATCTCGTAATTTTGCTGTTTTGCCTTTTAGTTTCTTTATTGATTTTTCTGCCTCAACCGCCACTTGTTCTTCGTATTCTTTTAATGTGGTGCCAGGTTTTAAGATTGACATAGCAAATTCCGAAAGACGTACAACTTCCATGTAAATTTCTTTGAAACGCTTTGATTGTTTTACCTCTTTGGTTAATTGAAACGTTCTAGTAATATCTGCGCTATAGTTATTGACTTCGGCGCCAGCATCGATCAAAACCTGAGCACCACCAAGTTTTTGGTTGTTATTGACGTAGTGCAGTGTACATGCGGCCTTGCCCGAACCTACGATTGGTGGAAAGCCATGAACTGCGCCTTTTTGTATAAACCCAGCTGTTAACATCGCCTCAATGTCACGTTCTGTTTTAAGTTTACTTAGTTTCTTTTCAATTTCGTTAAATCCTTGCAGTGTAATGTCGACTGCTTGTTGAATTTGCGCGATTTCCTCGGGTTGTTTGACCATTCTTAGTCTAGCAATGTCTATGCGAATGTCTTTGAACTTTTTGTCTTTTGAAACTTCTCGAAGTTTTTTGTATCTGTTGCCATATTCATTTATTTGAAAATGAACGTCGGGAGTCTTGCCTACGTTCACACCAATACTCTTGTATTTTGTAATGTCGGATGTCAATTTTTTCCATCCAGATGCTTGGTTGTGAATCTCAGAGATCCCGCTTTGTTTTTGAATTTGAAGCACGTCATGTTGACTATCAAAAATCTTCTGGTGATCACTTGGCTCTGGCATGATCAAATACGTTTCATTTTTGGTCATAACTAAAACAACGTCGGGTTCGTTCACGCCGGTTAGATAAAAGAAATTACTGTTTTGTCTAAATGGATACGTGACGTCGTTTGATCGTTGCACCAAAGTATGAGCAAAAATCACGATCAAATCCACGCCTGAAGTATTGAATAATTTTGCACGATTTTGTGTGAAGAATTTACTTGTTAACACCATGGACAAAAGTATACACGGTTTTGGCCTTGGCTGGTCCGATCGCCTTCTCGATTTGTTTCTCGGTTGCAAGCGAAACTTGTTTGGCGGAGCCAAAAGTTCTGAGTAGTTTCTTGCGAGTGCCTGGACCAACCCCGGGAATGTCTTCCAGAATGCTCCTTGTTTGGCGCTGTCTTTTCAAAACTGTGTGATAACTTACTGCAAATCTGTGTGACTCGTCGCGGATCCGTTGTAGCAACCTAACAGCGTGAGCATCTTTGGGCAGCAAAATTGTGTAGAATCGATCTGACGCTTTCGTGACTTTTGATTTATCAATTTCAATAGTTTCGTCTTTAATGCTGACGATGATTTCTTCCTCTCGCTTGGCAAGTCCGATCATTGGAATTTTTAATCCTACTTCGTCACGTGCTTTTAGCGCTGCATCTAACTGACCTTTTCCACCATCAATCAAAATCAAATTTGGCCTTCCCCACTGCTGCAATCGTTGTGGTTTTAATCTGCGCGTCAAAGTTTCATTCATATGTGCAAAATCATTGTTGCCTTTAAGATGCATTTTGAACTTACGATAATCAGATTTACTCGGCACTCCATTTTTGAAAACCACCATGCTGGCAACATTATCAGTTCCAGACATGTGCGAAATGTCGTAGCCTTCAATGACGTATGGAGCTTTTTTCAGTCCAAATAGATTTGTAAGTTCGTTCAATCCTTCATCTTTGCTAATGTCCAAGTTTTCTTTGTCACCAAACACGATTTGCTGGCTCAAACCTTTCAATGCAAAAAACTGATTCCGTAGCACCGAAGCTCTTTCAAATTTTTTGTCTTTAGAGGCCTGTTTCATCTGTTTTTCAACTTCCCGAATCACAACCACGCGATTACCTTTGATGTAGCTAATAAGTTTTTTTAGGTTTGCACGGTATTCTTCAATCGGCGTTCTGTCGTCTTCCAGACCAGGACAAAGCCCAATTTGATATTGTAAACAAACCCGTTTTGGAACCACGTCTTTATGTGTTGAAAATGGGAAAATCCTGCGCAGAAAATGCAGAGCTCGGTTGATCTGCCCAGTTGAATAATACGGGCCATAATACTCAGCGTTATCGTCCACAGGCATCCGGCTCAAAGTCACGGTTGGATGATCTGACTTAATATCAATCCTAATAAATGTGGAACTTCGATCATCACGAAGCGCAATGTTGTACTGGGGCATATACCGACGAACTAACTCTGCTTCTAGGAACAATGCATCCAATTCTGTTTCGACTGTGATCCAATCAACGTCGCGGATATCGGCAACCAGGGCGTCCGTCTTTACATCACGAAGCCTAGACTTTTGAAAATACTGCCTCACACGATTTTTTAGAACCGCCGCCTTTCCAACATAAATAATCTTTCCCTCGGAATTCTTGTATAAATACACACCGGGTGACTTCGGCAAATCCTTCAATTTGTCTTGTATTTTTAACATAATGTTATTATATGTCAATCAAAGCTAAATATAAAGGTCTGGGTGAAGTTGTATTAGATGTTCTCGGTCGGCGGAGGTGAGGCTGGTTAGGTTGAGGTGTCCACCAACAGACGTTGGTAAGGTTAGGCCTTCGGCGGTAGTGAGGTTTCTTAGGTCGAGGTCTCCACCAACAGACGTTGGTAAGGTTAGGCCTTCGGCGGAGGTGAGGTTTCTTAGGTCGAGGATTCCACCAACAGACGTTGGTAAGGTTAGGCCTTCGGCGGAGGTGAGGCCGGCTAGGTTGAGGTATCCACCAACAGACGTTGGTAAGGTTAGGCCTTCGGCGGAGGTGAGGCGGGCTAGGTCGAGGTATCCACCAACAGACGTTGGTAAGGTTAGGCCTTCGGCGGAGGTGAGGTTTCCTAGGTAGAGGCCACCACCAACAGACTCTGGGAGGGTTAGGCCTTCGGCGGAGGTGAGTCTGTCTAGGTTGAGGATTCCACCAACAGACGTTGGTAAGGTTAGGCCTTCGGCGGAGGTGAGTCTTCTTAGGTCGAGGTGTCCACCAACAGACGTTGGTAAGGTTAGGCCTTCGGCGGAGGTGAGTCTGATTAGGTCGAGGTCTCCACCAACAGACGTTGGTAAGGTTAGGCCTTCGGCGGAGGTGAGGCCGGCTAGGTCGAGGTCTCCGTAATGGTAAACAGCATTGCCACTCAAAGCTTCTTCTTTAGTTAGGCTAACCTGTTCTGGTGAGATATCTAGAGCAACTGCAATGTCAGATCTATTGTCTCGCCGTGATCTAATTAGTTCAATTCTTGGATCTTTTTGATAACCAAAGCCTTCAACTTGGTGGTCTATCTCGTAGAGAAACGTTAGTTCTTCTTTGGATAGTTCTGCGTCTGGGTTTTCACTTAGTTTGTTGTCTATGGCGGTTAACCTCTTCATGTCTTCGGCTTTTTGGACATACTGCTCACCACCAGGAAGATCTTTTAGTTTTTCCATTGTCGTATCTGCCATGACAGATTCTAGTTCCTGGCTTGGATTAATTCCACGAACTTCGGCGACTACTCCGTTTTCCATACGGACGGCAATGCGAGGGATAGTTTCGTTGCCTTCTTCGTCTTTACTGTAGTAGACGTAAAAGTCACCACCCCTTAGTTGCAACTCGGCAGTGGATTCGCCAGCCGTACACCAACCGGTGCCGTGGCCTTGTAAGCTAGTTGCTAGTTCCTTTGCCTTATCTGGATCATCGGATTGGTCAAACTTAGTCCAAGAGCCTTCTATGGTATCTTTTAGTTCGGCGCTTGCTGGAGTTACTTCTTTTATGGCATGGGCATAAAGTTTGGCAAAGTTCCCACCTTGGGCTAGTTTCCTTAGTTGTTCGTCGTCGTGCGTTTTGGGGTCTTTGTTTAGGGTGTCGTAGACATACGCTAGGGCTTCACGGTTAAGGTCTGGGTAGGGCGCCGTAGTTTGCTGAGATCTTTTTCTGAACTCGCCCTTTGCTTTGTCAAAGTCAGACATTTTCAGAACGTTTCGGATGGTGAAATATCTAAACCAACCTGGATAGTTGGCGTCTGGGTGGTTGACGTAGTCTACCCAGCGCTCCAAACTTGCAGTTTGGTCGGCTCGAACTGCTTCAGCCATTTGTTCACGCATCTCTTTTGTGATTTCAATGTCGCCATGACCTTGCTCCCGGGCAATTCTTCTTTGTTGTTCGAAGTAGCTTTCGGGAATATCGTCTTCACCAATAATTCTTTTGGCTATTTGAGCTTGCTTTCTGGTTTCTTCTCCTCCCATAAGGCCATGTCTGCCGACCATGCTCCCAAGATATTCACTAATCTTTTCGTCTGGCTGAGCTTTCATGTCGGCACCTGTCATTTCTACGGCGCCAGAAGTATGCAGATCTGGGTACTTTTTGTGAAGTGACCCTGGATCTTGTTTGGGAGGTTGGTTTTCAGGCATAAGCTTATTATATACGATCAGTCTTGTTAGTGCCTAAACCTTGGCTGGGTTTTTAGAGCAGTTTATGCAACGATCAAAGCCTGCACAGTTTTTGCAAACCAAGAATAGTTTGTTGCATTTGACGACTGCACAGTTTTCAAAGTTCGAAGTTTTGTCATCACAATACGCACATTCGGCAATGTCCTTTGCCTTGTCGGAAAACTTGTGCGTCATGCGATCGTCAAAAATGTACAAGTTGCCTTCCCAAAGCCCATCGTCTCCATACTTCTCGCCGTATTTCACAATGCCACCATCCATTTGGTAGACTTCTTTAAATCCACGATTTTTCATGAGTACACTGAGCGCCTCACAACGAATTCCGCCCGTACAATATGTCACGACTGGTTTGTCTTTAATCTCGTCGTATTTGCCAGATTCAATTTCAGAAATAAAGTCCTGTGTAGTTGTTGTGTCTGGCACAACTGCATCTTTGAATTTCCCTACTTTAGCTTCATAAGCATTTCTGCCATCAAAGAACACGACATCGTCGCCCTTTTCTTCCATAAGTTTATGAAGTGCAGCTGGTTTTAAATGCTTGCCTCCACCAACAACACCATTTTTGTCTACTTTTACCTCATCAGGAGCGCCAAAGGCAACAAGCTCACTACGAACTTTTACGCTTAAACGTGGAAATTCTTTGCCAGTACCCTCAGACCATTTGTATGTAATCCCACGAAATACTCCAGAACGGTTCATTTCACGCTTGTACATTCGCAAATTTTCTATGTCTCCGCCGACCGTTCCGTTGATTCCGTGCTTGGACACAATGATTCGCCCTTTTAGCTCTAGCCTGGCGCAAAGTTCTTTTTGCCATAAGCAAGTCGCCTGCGGATCTGGCAGGGGCACAAATTTATAATAAAGAATTACCTTTTTCACTCTGTTACTATAACATCAGAATCAATATTTAACAAAGTATTCATGTTCATGTTTGACAAATATGCTAATATTAAAGTAACTTTATAAAAAGGAATAAAAAAATGGCAAAACAAAAACAATCAGGTACAAATAAATTAGCTAATTTAAGTAATAGTAAAAAACTCTTAATTTTCGTGGTGATTTTTGCTGTAATTGGTGGAGGATATTTAGCATACCGAAGTTTTGCAGCGACAACTGGTACTGTGGCTTTTACAAATAACCTAGAACTTAGAGGAAATGGTAAAAAAATAATAGAACGTAAAGGTTCGAAGAAAAAAATTGAAGTTTGGGAGATTCCACCAGGAAGTAGCGTGGGAACAACTTTCAACACAAACAATTCCAGGGCATATAAAGTTTGTTCAATTTTCAAGCTACCAAAGGGCGGAATAATTACTTTGATTGCTGGTGGTGTCGCAACCGATGGAGGTGAGAAAATAACCATCGCGCCAGGTAAAGATGACTACCAGAAAAGATGCAGAAGTGGCAATATAAACGGCCCAACGATAAATGCAGGTATTGGTTTAGAAAATGGTAGTGACCTTCGGGTATCAGCAGTCTCATTAGAATAGTCAAAACCGACGGTATATTTAAATTATTATGAAATACTAATAATACTCTTGCAATAAGAAACATATGTGCATATACTGTACGTATTAACAATTGAGTCGTGCCACGCGTTATACCATAAGAATTGACAACTGAGCTCGACCATAAAGAGGCTTACAGAAACCCGCGGTCATCGGGAAATAAACCGACCAATAAAACGAAAACCAACTCTAAAACAAAACATTTCCCAATTTTTTAATTAGTTAAAGCGTCAGGAGGACGCTATGTCAAAACATAAGAAACAACGATCAATAACGAATTTAACTATTCGCTTGTATGCGTACCACGCGTTTAAGTACAAGCGCTTTGTTCTGCCGTTAATTTTTTCACTAACGGCAACAATATTAATAATGGATTACTTCCAGCCCTATCTACAAGCTCTAGTGTTAGATAAAGTTGCCACAGGTAACTTTGATTCCAACAACCTCTGGGCTAGCTTCAGTTCTGAGTTGATCCCCTACGCAATTGCAGTTGTTCTAACGGGGATAATTGGATGGCGTATAAATATTTTCTTAATATGGTCATTGGAACAGCATGTTCTCCGCGATATTGCGCAAAGAGTTTTCGTCCACTTAACAAACCTGGATGCTAACTTTCACGCTAACAAATTTGGTGGGTCCTTAGTTTCACAAACAAATAAACTCGTCGGGAGCTATATTCGTTTTGCTGATTCAATGATCTTTCAAATGTATACACTAATTGTTTCAATGCTTGCTACTGTTTTGATATTGGGTCCCCAAGTTCCAGAATACGCTTTTGGGTTAATCACAATTTCTATTATTTATATAATTGGTACGATCTTTTTTAGTCGTCCAGTAAGGGAAGCGAATACGAAGCAAGCGGTCCAGGAAAGCATACAAACCGGCCAATTAGCGGATTCCATTACTAACATACTTGCAGTTAAAAGTTTTGCATCTGAAGAGTATGAAGCAAAAAGATATTGGAAAGAAGCTACAAAAACTAAGAATCTTCAACATGATTCGATGGTTGCGACAACTTACAGAGAAACTTTTTCTTCCACAATGACATCTATGATCGGAATTGGGGCATTATTTGTTGCAGTTTTTGGAACCAGATATTTTGGTGCAGATATTGCGTTACTATTCTTAATTGTTACATACACAAGCACCATCGGAATGCGACTTTGGGAATTTCAAAACGTTCTTCGTCAAATCAACCGAGCGCTTGGTGATGCAAGTGACATGGTGAAGATTTTACAGATTGTGCCGACGATCAAAGACCCAGAGGAGCCGGAAGAGGTTCAGATCAATCGTGGAAAGATTGAAATCGAGAATATGGAATTTAAATATTCTGACAGTAATAAACCATTATTCAAAAACTTCAACCTACGCATTAAACCGGGTGAAAAGATTGGATTGGTTGGTCGCTCTGGATCTGGTAAAACCAGTCTGACTTCATTGTTGCTTCGATTTTCTGAGGTAAATGAAGGCTCTATAAAGATAGACAATCAAGATATCAGAAACATCACGCAGAATGATCTTCGTTCACACATTACCTATGTCCCTCAGGAACCTCTACTTTTCCATCGCTCGCTAAAAGAAAACATTGCCTACTCCAGGCCGGATGCTTCGATGCAAGAAATCAAGGCCATAGCCAAACTTGCTCACGCCGAAGAGTTCATAAAAGACCTTCCGAAAGGCTACGACACACTGGTTGGAGAACGTGGTGTTAAACTTTCTGGTGGTCAAAGACAACGCGTTGCAATTGCTAGGTCAATGCTTAAAAATGCTCCAATACTGCTTTTGGACGAAGCAACGAGCGCGCTCGACTCAGAGTCAGAAGTGCTCATTCAAGACGCACTTTGGAAACTAATGGAAGGTAAAACTGCCATAGTCATAGCCCACCGTTTGAGCACTATTCAGAAGATGGATCGTATAATTGTCATGGACAAAGGTGAGATAATTGAAGAAGGCACGCACAAAGAACTAATCAAGAATGGTGGAAAGTACTCAGAACTTTGGGCCC
>JALYPT010000010.1 GCA_030856205.1 bacterium
AAACACTAGTGGTATAATGGCCGCATGGACGAATACAAATACTCTGATAATTACGTTAAACGCGACAAGCCCGAAGAGATGATAGAGCATTCAGAACATCACTTGACCGATTCTTCAGGAAATGCAAAAGAGTATTGGAAACTGGGTGGCATTATTCTTGTGATTGCTATTTGCGCATCCCTAATGAGCAGCGCTCTTGGATTTGATTGGCAAGAATGGATGCGTTGGTTCATGGGCGGTTTCTTTGTGTTCTTTGGTTCCTTCAAGCTCATTGGATATGAAGACTTTTTGACAATGTTCCCCACCTATGACCCTATTGCAAAAAGATTCAAGTATTACACTTATTTTTATCCATTCATCGAATTAATGCTTGGATTTTTCTATGCAGCCAATCAGTTTACACCGAGCAGAGATATTTTTACATTCGTAATTTTTTCAATAGGGGCGCTTGGAATTATAAAATCAATACCAAAAGGCGAGACAGTACGTTGCGCTTGTCTCGGAAATGTTATAAAATTACCTTTATCAACAGTGACAGTAATTGAAAACGTAACCATGAGTTTCATGGCTTTGACCATGATTATCTCTTACTACTTTTTGTAATGAAAGCTATCCTAAACTTATCCAGGCGTAAACCGTTAATCGTTAGCCTAGTCCTCATACTGGGTGTCGCAATCTTTTTTAGTTCATATATCATTCGAAAAAATCAAATATCAAACGAGGAATTTCAGGAAGAATCTCTGGGAGTAAACGTAGTTTCTGATCCTTTGGACAACTCTACAGTAATGATTGATTTAACACTAGATGATCAATCATTGACCGCGGTAATTGGCAGTGATTCTGAAGGAGAGTGTGTATTGACTACATCGCTTCAAAGGATAGTGATTGACGCGGAAGATTCAAGATGTGTTTTTGAGAATGTCGATTTATCGGTTGAAGAAATTTCGGTTACATATGTATCAAAAGATGGTTTAGCTACAGGAATAGGAAAGATTAGGCTGTAGATGGCACTAAAGTTAAATAAGAATTGGGCGATTATTATTCGGATTGCAGTTGCGTCATTTGTTTTTTTGGTTTTAGGACTAATTGCATCCGCCAGTCGTTTGAATTTTGTCGATAAAGCTGCAGTAGAACTAATTTATGGACTGCCGTCTCAGCTAGAGCCTGTTTTGGATACTATTACTCAAATCGGCAGCATAGGAGCATTTGTGGTAGTCTCGGTTGTGCTATTAGCGTTGAAGAGATATCAAACTGCTCGAAAACTTATTCCTAGTGGGATATTGGCTATTGTGATTTCCTTGATAGCTAAAGAGTTTTATAGGACTGATCGACCGTTTGTAGTTTTGAACGACATTGTTGAAAGAGTCGGTTCTTCTGATACATTTGGATTTCCTTCGGGTCACGTCGCTATAATTTCGGCCATAGCGTTTTCATTGATGGGCATGGCGTCAAAGAATTTACGGATTGTACTTTGGGTTTTAATCATTCTTGTTGCGACTTCCAGATTATACCTGGGCGTTCATACCCTAACCGATGTTGTTGGCGGGTTCATGCTTGGGTATATAGCAGCAGAAAGTGTGCAATTTGTGATAAATATCACAGACAGGCATAAGCGCAAAAAGTAAGATGAGGTTGGAAGAGAGAGACTTCCAAAAAGAACCAGGTCAATACGGCCTGGTTCCTTGAATTTTTACTGAGATTTAAGTTTGTGATACAATAATTACGTTAGCATAATCTGTCGCATCTGAACCTAGCCACTTAAACAGTACTGAACTCTTGAAAACGAAAAATATGAAAGGTTTATAATATGGAAGCAAATTTAGGACACATAATATTTTATTCACTTATTGGTGGCGTATTCTCACTAGTAGGGGGCATTATTTTACTTAGTAAAAAATCAATAGCTATAAAACTTGCATGGTACGCAACTCCATTTGCAGGAGGTGCTCTGCTTGCAGCTGTATTTTTGGATCTGCTCAAAGAAGGTGTGGAAATTGATGAACCTAGCAAAGTTTTGACCTCGGCATTGGTGGGAATCGTATTCTTTTTTTTGGCAGAAGGACTGCTGCATTGGTTCCACCACCACCACGAAAAAGCTCATACTTCAAATCCTAAGACTGCTTTGATTATAGTCGGCGATACTGTGCACAACGCTCTTGATGGCGTTGCTATTGCTGCTTCATTTTTGGTTAGTATTCCCACCGGTATCGTTACAACTTTTGCGGTTGCTGCGCACGAAGTGCCTCAAGAAATAGGAGATTTCGGGTTGTTATTGTCAAAAGGTATGGCGAGAAAAAAAGTCCTGTTTTTTAACTTCATGAGTGCTATTGCAACCGTAGTGGCAGCAGTTGTTACATTTAAAGTAGGTAGTGAGGACGAATTACCACTAGGTGTTTTACTGGGTCTTAGCGCCGGTTTCTTGCTCTACATTGCATTAAGTGATGTAATTCCTACAATACACGCCAGTAAACGAGAAAAGAATTTTAAAACCCAAGCACTACTGCTTCTTCTGGGCGTTGCATTAGTAGGAATAATTATTACTTTTGCTCACGATTACATAGAACCAGGCAGTGACGAGACTCTACAAAACAGAGTTGAAACTCACGCTCACGATGATGGCGAAGTTCATTCGCATAATTAATTTGACATAAGCATTACGTTTGCTATTATGTGAGGTCGCCATTGAGCGACAAAGCCTCGTTGAGGCACTTTGAGTGGAGTGGATGTGCCCTTGGATCTCGTAATCTTTGGGCCATCATGCCTTTCATAAAGTAAACTTAAACAGGGTATAATACAGTCATGGACGAAACAATCGTAACAATTATTTTTATAGTAGTGGGCTTCGGCGCCGTAATGTATTTGTTGAATCAGAAATTTTCTGGGCTCAAGAATGACGAAGCCAGTAGTTTATTAAAACAAGACATGACTGCATTACAAGAAGGACTTTCAAACCTTAATGATGGGTTAAAAGATCACTTGACACTTCGGTTGGACAAGAACCAGGAACAAATGAGCAAGCAGTTTGAGCAATCGGCCAAGATTATCAAAGACGTTACAACAAAGCTAACCGAACTTGATAAGACCAACCGACAGGTGGGTGACATTGCATCAGAACTCAAAAGCTTGCAAAATGTATTACAAAATCCAAAACAAAGAGGAGTGCTGGGCGAGTTTTATCTGCAACAAATACTTGAGAATCTACTTCCGCCGAGTTCATACAAACTCCAATACAAACTAGACAATGGATTGGTTGTAGACGCGGCAATATTTTTGGACGATAAGATTTTACCGGTTGATTCTAAATTTAGTCTTGAAAACTATAATCGCATTATTGAGGCAAAAAATGAGGATAAGCCTAAGCTAGAAAAGATATTTAAGGAAGATTTAAAAAAACGCATAGACGAAACGGCAAAATACATTAATGCAAAAACCGGCACTATGGACCAGGCCTTAATGTTTATTCCGAGCGAGGCAATTTATTATGATCTTTTGGCGAATAAAGTCGGCACCTCTGGTGTAAACGGCAGAGACTTTATGCATTATGCGACCGTTGATAAACACGTAACAATTGTTGGGCCGAGCACGCTATCAGCCATGCTGCAAGTAATTTCACAAGGCTTAAAAAGCTTTGAGATCCAAAAAGACACCGAAGTGATAAGAAAAAATGTAGAACAACTACAAAAACATCTACTAGGATATGACAATCATTACAAAAAACTTGGTAATTCGATTAGCGCAACGGTAGGACATTACAACAGTGCAAGTAAAGAACTTGGGCGCATTGACAAAGATATCGTCAAAATCGGCGGTGGCGAAACTGTCCTGGAACCACTGCTTATAGACAAGCCGTCGCTCGACGACTAAATTCTTCAGATATTTTCGATTAGTTTTAAACGATCGAGAGTTTGTTACAATAGTTACTAGTAATGAATAAAATAAAAGTTGTTGTCGTTGGGGGTGGATTTGGCGGTTGTAAAACTGCGCTTGAGCTTTCCAACAAGGAGGGCGTTGAAGTAACGCTGATTAGTGACAGAAAAAACTTTGAGTATCATGGAGCATTGTACAGATCAGCCACAGGAAGCTCGCCAACAGAGGTGAGTTTACCGCTGAAAGAAATTTTTGAACATGCAAAGAATGTGACGCTGGCGCAAGACTACATAACTGGGCTGGACTCAAAGCATAAAAGGGTTATTTCGGATACCGGAGCTATGTATGATTACGACAAGCTTGTCATTGCACTTGGAAATATAGTCAATTATTACGGGATTGAGGGTATGGAAAAACATGCGCACACAATTAACAATGTGGCGGGTGCAATAGCGCTTAGGAATGATTTAACGCAATGTTTTAAGGCAAAGAAACTGGATCCTACTATTGCGATCATTGGGGCTGGTGCATCTGGGACCGAATTGGCTGGTGAAATTCAGGTTTTTGCTAGGAAAGTTGCCGAAAAGTATGGAGTTCGGGTTCATCATCCACATGTAGTATTAGTCGAAGGCGTCGAACGAGTTTTGCCAGCACTTGATCCTGTTTTGAGCGCTAAAGCTTACAAGCGACTATTAAAACTTGGAGTTGAAATGAAATTATCAACCAGAGTAAACTCATGTCAAACAAACAAAGTTTGTTTAGACACCGGAGATTTAGATGCAACAGTGATGATTTGGACAGCAGGAACCAGAATCCCTGATATCTTTGGAAATCACCCAAAGCATTTTCAACTCAAACAAGCTCAGGTTTGCGTCGATGATTACATGCATGCTCAAAACCAAAAAGATATTTTTGTGATTGGCGATAACGCTTTTACCAAATATTCAGGCATGGCGCAGACTGCGCTACATGATGCGAAATACGTTGCCAGAAGTTTGCTCGCGCAGATGCATGGCAAAAAAGTTGTAAAATACCGAACACGCAAACCAATTTACGTCGTTCCTGTAGGGCCAAAATGGGCAGTTATGGATTCTGACAAGAGCAAAATAAGTGGTTATAAAGCTTGGGTGATGAGACGTCGAGCCGATCGTTGGATTTTCAAAAACTTTCTACCCTACAAAAAAGCCATCAAGCAGTGGCGCAAAGGTAACAAAACAGCTAATTTTTAAGTAGGTCTAACGTAAGGGCTGCTGTCCAGGAGAAGTTTTTGGCGCCTGCCGACGAACCGTCGCGCGGGCTGAAGTATTCATATGGTCCAGCTTTTTCAACAAGCTCTATAGTTTTGGATTTGAGTATATCGGCCATTTCTTTTTCGCCTGACCTTCTAAGGCCATCGATTAACATCCAGTTCATGTTTATCCAGGTGGGTCCTTGCCAATAACCATGCGGAGAAAAATATTTTGAAGTTGTCGGTACTGTAGGAATTGGGTATTTTGGTGAAAAAGCCCTGGATGTTTTTAGCAGTGCAATCAATTGTTTTGTGCGCTCTTTGTCTAAACAGCCCGCATAAAGTGGCATTAGTGTCGCAATTGTTGGGATTTTTATGTGATCGTGTGTAATAAAGTTACGGTTAAAGTACATGCCGGATTCACCATCCCATAACTGTTCTAAAGCAAACTCGTTTTTTCGGAAACTTTCTGTCAGCGGTTCTGGAATTTTACGGTTTAAGGTTTTGGCGATTTCTTCAAGTAGTTTGTTATTTCTGATTAATATTGAGTTAAACATAACATCTTCAACTGCGAATAACCCATGTTTTAATATTTTGTCGATATCGTATTGTTTGCGCCTGAGTCGCCTCTGGGCAGAGTACATTCTAAGCGCATCCAAGGTGGCAATTCGTTGGCCGCTCATAATGTATTTTTTGTCTGATCTCATGAACTGCAAAACTGTATCAAGTCTTAATTTCTCGACAATACGGATCCACAAAACCGGTTGATGTGCATTCATCTCAACCATCCACGGTGGAGTATTGTCCATGCCGGTTTCCCAGGGGTGAATATTTAAAACTAAACCTTCCTTGTGCGGGTCGCGGTCTTCGTATAGCCACTGGTGGTACTTGATCAGACCGGGGTAAACCCGCTTGTACCAAGATCTGCGCTCGGGTTTGCTTAAATGCCTGCCAATTTGCACAACGGCCTCGGCTAAAACAGGAGGCTGGGTGATCCCACTAGTTGCATACTTTTTTGGCGATAAAGGCGAGATGCTTGATCTCCATGCATCTAGCTCTGGTTTGATTCCGGTTTTGTCGGCCAAAATCATGTGTGGAATCATGCCGTTTTTCCATTGCGCCTTAAACAATCTTAAAATTTCTTTTTCCGCCCGGGCAATGTCGTAATGAGCAATCCCAATCGAAATGAATGCTGAATCCCACAGCCATTGGTGCGGATACAAACCTTCGGCGGGAACCGTATATTTGCCGTTTTTGTCGTTATCTTTTAAAACTTGAATCATTTGAGTATCAAGCATCTGCGCTTCATTTAGTTCAGTCACATTTTCAGCCATAACTATAGTATACCGTAGCCTAACCGCTTATGCTTGCGATGCTGAATGCTAAAGCTTAAACTGGTTACAAACAGGAGGTTCAATGGCGCTAGAACAAATCAGTCAATTTGAAGAGAAAGGACGCAATGACAAACTTTGAACGCTGGCATTGAGATTCCGGAACGTCTAAAGATCCCAAATGTTATTCGTGTTGGTGGAGCACAAGAATTTTATCGGACCCTTCAACCAATTAAACTTGCCGCCGAGTGGGCAATCGCCTCCGCCTAGATAATTCTTGTTGTCTCTGTTAGAATGTTGATTGATGAGCTATAAAAATAAGCATATTTCTGAGGTTGCAGAAAAACTAACTGCAAAACTCAAGAAGGATCCAACCGTGAACGTCTTGCGAGCGGTTGAGCTAAAGTCGCTGTATGCTGAGATTCCAAAACTAAAACCGCAGGAACGTGGAGCTTTTGGCCAAGAAGTTAATCAGCTAAAGAACGATCTTGAGAAACTAGTCCAGGACGCACAAGAGCAAAATGAAGAAGTTGAATCAATCGATGTCACTGCTCCTTTTGATGTAAATACCGAAGCTGATAAAATGCCTCGCCTGTTAAGCGCAGAGCACGGCGCCAAGCATCCGCTCACACAAGAAATCGAGACGTTGACAGATATCTTTGGAAGAATGGGATTCAATGCCGAACAATCCAGGCAGATCGACGACGATTATCACATGTTCGACACATTGAACTTTCCACCAGGACATCCGGCTCGCGATGATTACGACACATTCCGAACAGAGGAAGGTTTTGTGGCGCCGGCTCATACATCCACCATGCAGAACCGTTATCTGTTGAAATACAAGAAGAATCTAGCAGAAGGCAAACCGATTGCTGTGATAATCCCAGACCGCGTTTATCGAAACGAAGATTTGGACGCCCGGCACGAGCATACTTTCTACCAGTTTGAGGGTTTGTATGTAGATAAGAAAATCCATGCCGGCATGTTGATTGCAACTCTGAAAGCATTTTTTAAAGAGTTTTACCAAAAGGATATCGAAGCCCGAACACAGCCATATTATTTTCCATTTACTGAACCGAGTTTTGAATTCACATCTAACTGCGTTTTTTGTGACGGCAATGGCTGTAACATCTGTAGCTACACTGGCTGGATAGAGCTTGGCGGATGTGGAATGATTCACCCGAATGTGCTTAAGATGGCTGGCATTGACCCAGAAGTATACACTGGCTTTGCTTGGGGCTTTGGTGTTGAGCGACCAGTTATGTTGAAAAAAGGAATCGAAGATATCCGCCACTTCCAATCCGGCAAACTAGACTTCTTGAGGCAATTCAAATGAAGATTGTAAAAAAGGTTTCGCTCAAAGAGCTTGAAGAAATGGCCCAAAAAATGGATGGTAATCTAGTGAAGGCTGATGTTGATGTAGCCCAAAAAATTGTTATTATCGATATGCCGATGCACTTTGAGGGTGAGCAAAAGTTATTGTCGCTGGGCTCTAAGCAACTAGATCTTTGGGGCATTAACTTATTTCCGGCGAAGTTTGGAACCGAAGAATTTATTATGTATGAATCTATGATAAATATTAAAGTTCATCAAAACAACCCTAGTATGAGTGTTAAATCAAAAGAAATTCGTAAACAGATCAAACTAATTATTGACGAGGTTGTTCATGAGTAATTACCACACAAGTTCGCTTCAAAGTGCCGATATATTCGTGGTGATGGGTTCTGTATATGCAGAGGTGGCTCGTTATGACTCAGCTATCAACGCAGGTCAGCACGAACAGGCTAATCAAGCAATTTCTAGAGCAAAAGAGCTGTTAAACTTTTCCCAGTCATCAAAAAAAATCAACAGTGCGCAAAAAATAGAAATTAAACAGGTAGGGGTGTTGTTGGCCGAAAGAGCTAAGCAGTATAAAAAAAGTAATCTAGATGACTATTTAATGCCGTTTGCAATCGCTGCGAGATTGAGGCAACTCAAATGAGTGACAATAATTATCAATGTGAGGAATGCGGTTTGCATTACAAGGATGAGGCGACGGCAGATAAGTGCCAGAAGTTTTGCAAAGAGCATAATGCCTGCAACACAGAAATCACCAAAAACTCAGTTGAGGAACAATTATGAGGCAATTCAAATGAAGTATGACTATATGATTGCAGGTAGGTGGAGAAATCGAGACGAGATTCGTAAAGTACTTGATAAGGTTAGAGCAGCTGGAAGAACTGCCTATTGCTTCATAGAAAATGATTATAACGGTGATGGCATTTGGATCGATACAAAAAATGGAGCAAACATTGAAGAGTTTATGCAAAATTTGGAAAATACGCCTGATTGGCAGTCGAACCCAACGTTCAAAAAAATTTATGACAAAGACATGAATGGGATTAAGGATGCAAAAGAATTTCTTTTGGTTTTTCCAGCCGGTCTTTCGGGTCATATGGAGCTCGGAGCTGCTTATGGAATGGGTAAAAAGTGCTATGCAATCGGACGACCCGATAAATATGAAACTCTTTATTTAATGCTTGATAGTTTGCATGACACAGTAGATGATTTTTTACAGATAAGACATGGAGTTACGTTGTGAAGGTTAGCTTGAAGTGGGTGCAGGAGTTTACTAACGTCGACATTGGCGTAGACGCGCTTGTGGCAAAAATTGGGTCGCAGTTGGGTGAGGTTGAAGAAGTTATTGATCTGGGTGAAAAGTACAAGGGAATTGTTGCAGTCAAGGTAGTGTCGTGCGAAAAACATCCAAATGCAGATAAACTTAGCGTTTGTTTGATAGACGACGGAGGTGTAACAAAACTTGTTGAGCGGGATAAAAAGGGACTTGTTCAGGTAGTTTGCGGTGCGCCAAATGTGCGCGCTGGAATCATGGTTGCATGGATTCCGCCTGGAGCGATTGTGCCAAGCACGTTTGACGGTGAACAATTTAAGCTTGAAGTTCGGCCACTTCGAGGCGTGCACAGTAACGGAATGATTGCTTCGGCTCGCGAGCTAGCAATTAATGACGATCACGAAGGCATCATGGTCTTGGATAAAAAAGCCAAGCTAGGCGAGCCAATCGCCAAAGTTTACGACCTAGACGACTACATTATTGATATAGAAAACAAGATGTTTACCCATCGGCCGGATTGCTTTGGAATCCTAGGCGTTGCCAGAGAGATTGCCGGGATTCAGCACGTTCAGTTTAACTCGCCTGATTGGTACTCTAAGCAAGTCTTGAAACTAAAGAAATCTAAGGAGCAACTTGGTCTGAAGGTTGTGAACGAAGTGAAAAAAGATGTTCCAAGGTTCATGGCAGTACCGATGAGCGGAATCGAAATTGGCAAGTCACCGATTGTGATGCAAAGTTTCCTCAGCCGGGTTGGAATAAAGCCGATCAACAATGTTGTGGATATTGCAAACTTCATCATGTATTTAACCGCTCAGCCCTTGCACGCTTTTGACTACGATAAAGTTCTGTCTCTTGATGAGTCAAAGTCGGCCACGATTCGAGTAAGGAATCCTAAGAAGGGCGAAAAGATCTCGCTGCTAAACGGCAAAACTATTGAACCACGGGCAGATGCCATTATGATAGCCAGCGAAAGCAAACTAATTGGCATTGGAGGAGTGATGGGCGGAACAGATACAGAGATCGACCAATCTACCAAAAACATTATTATTGAATGCGCCAACTTCGACATGTACTCAATACGGAAAACTAGTATGGAACACGGCTTGTTCACAGACTCGGTGACGCGGTTCAACAAGGGTCAGAGCCCAATGCAAAACGACGTTATATTGCAATACGTAGTGGGCATGATTCAAAAGTTGGCTGGTGGAGAAGTTGCTGGAGATATCATCGATACAAATCCAGAGTTGTCTAAAAACTACTGGGAACCTGTTACGGTTACAGCTGAGTTCATTAATGATCGATTAGGTCTTCAGCTTGATGACGACGAAATTGAAACTTTGCTGACAAATGTTGAATTCAAGGTTGATATCCTACAAACGGGACTTAAGATTAGAGCGCCATTTTGGCGAACTGACATAGAAATTCCTGAGGACATTGTTGAAGAGGTTGGACGACTTTATGGCTATGATCACCTGCCACAAGAACTGCCAATGCGTGATTTAACTCCGGTGACAAAGAACGAAATGATTGAGCTGAAGAAATCAATCAGAAGCACTCTTGCCGCCGCAGGTGCAAACGAAGTTTTGACCTACAGCTTTGTGCACAGTGATTTGATCAAGAATGCTGGGCAAGATCAAAAATTGGCCTTCACAATTTCAAATGCAATCAGCCCCGACTTGCACAACTACAGACTAAGTTTAATACCAAGCTTGCTCGACAAAGTTCATCAAAACATAAAAGCCAAGTTTGATCAGTTTGCTCTGTTTGAAATGAACCGAGTTCACATAAAAACAGAGATAGACAAAGAAAAACTTCCTATAGAGTTCGAGCGGTTGGCATTAGTGTTTACGGCCAATGACAAAACTGCTAAGGCTAATTACACAGGAGCAGCATATTTCCAGGCAAAGAAATACCTAGAGCAGGTTGCGTCAAATGTTCAGATCGTAAAATTCAACATTAAAGACACCAGTGACCTAGAAAAGCAGTTGCTTGCCCCGTTTGAAACAAAACGCTCTGCCCTAGTCAAAGATGACAGAGGTAACATTACCGGTGTTGTCGGTGAATTTAAATCACGCGTTAGTACTACGTTCAAACTGCCTAAATTCAGCGCAGGTTTTGAAATCTCACTAGACCAAATTTTGTCACCAGACTCAGACATCACAAACAGCTACACGCCGCTTTCAAAGTATCCAAGTGTAGATCAAGACATCACGATTGCGGTTGATAGAGACAACGACTACCGCAACGTCATCGAGAAGCTACAAAACCATCTAGAAAAAGACCAAAATGACACTAACCCTGGTTCATTAGAGTACTCGATAGAACCAATTTCGATTTATCAAGATCCAAAAAGCAAAGGCAAGACCAACTATACTTTTAAGGTTACTCTTTGGAACGAGAACCGAACGCTCACAACTAAAGAGGTTAATCATCATCTTCAGGACGAACTAGATAAGTATCTGAAAACGCTAGACGGATTCACAAGAGTTTAAGAAAAAGACTTGATGTGTTCAAAAGCAGTCGAAAGTCCAAGTTCACGGTGTGTTTGCAGTCCTGGACGTTTTTCGTAAGGAAGATCATGGATTTCGTGGAGCATTTTGCCGTGCTGCGGCAAATAGAATATTGAGCGATATGGCAGACCTGGCTCCCAACTGGCTTGTTGGGGCTCTTCTAGTAGTTCGCCTTCAATCATAAACTCAAACTGCTGGGGCTCAACTCCAGCTTTTCCCACTGTCAGCACACCTCTGAACCGAGCTTTTCGGTTTTCGACTCCCTTCATCTTCTCTAGCACAAATGCCAAAATTTGTTCATCAGTCATTTCATAGCCGGTCCAACGCCTAGAAACAACACCCGGCTCGTTATTCAACGCTTCTATTTCAAGGCCACTGTCATCTGTAATAATCCATAAATTTGGATCTGTGATCATTTTAGAATATTCAATATATTTTTTTAGCGAGTTTCCTTCGAAACTTGGCTGATTTTCTTCTACGTCCAACTTGATCCCAAGATCTTTTAATGAAAAGACTTCAAAGCCAAGATGCTTAGACAAGCGGGATGCATCCAGCAACTTTCCTGGGTTATTGGTGGCATATAAGATACGCATCAACTACTATATAATCATGTTCGATAAATTTTTCAAAGATAAGCATGGTAAGGTAGTGCTCGTCCAAACACCAAATATTTGGCTAACCGGATGGTTCATCTTTTTGGTTGTATCTTGGGTGAGTGGTGGATATTTCGTTTTTTCTTGGGCGTCCAGGGGTTTTCTGACGATTTTTGCTGTCCTAGAGATGTACAGCGGAGTTAATTATTTTCGTAGGTCTTTAGGCTTGATAGTACTCGGCTACATAATATACTCAACCTTTTTTGCCTAAACCTCTTATGTTAGAATGAGCTCAAGGAGAACAGGTGAAAAATAATCCGTATTTAGACACTTCATTCGATTCTAAGAAGAAAGAAACCGATAATCATAGTCGATCAATCGTAGTATTTATCGTTGTAGTCATTTTATTGCTGACAGTTTTCGTCGTCGGTATTTTCTTAGGAAATTCTAGGTCAAAAAATGTTATCTCCGAAAAAGATCAACAAATCGCTGATATTCAAGCAAATCTTGACGAGGCGAACAAACAAATTGATTCATTTTCTGTACCAGAAGAGAATATTACCAAAGTGAACCAGGACATTATTGCCGATCTTTTGAGCATACTTAACGAGTCTAAATATGATGAAATCAAAAAGTACACTAATGATGACGTTTCATTGATTGTTAACTACGAGACCGAGCAAAAACTTGCTGGCGAAGAATTGATTAAGGTTATTGCCGACGGGCTGAACGGTGCAGAAGGTGAATGGACACCAAATACCGATACCGGCACGGCTACAACCTACAAAGACGGTGAAATTGATGAATACTTTACAGAGAACTCTGTGATTTTTGAGACAGAGAACGATTTCATCATTTCTTTCACCTTTGAAGGAGATAAATTAACAAAGGTTTTCATCATAAACGAATAGTATGACAAAAATAAATCAAAAAACGCTTTTTGGAAGTTTCTCTCATACACCTCTTTGGCACTAAAGCTTCGAAGTTACAAATAAATATTGCGCAAACGGCTAATGTTTGGTATTGTAAAAACACGTTATATTAAATAAAAATAGGAGAAATCATGGACGAAGATCAAGGTACAAATCCAATGCCAACCGAAGACCCAGCAACACCTGCAGGAGACGACACGTCAACTGAAGGCGACAACGGCGCAGAACCAACACAAGAATAACCAAGTTTGACTGACTTGATAAGACCGCTCGAAAGAGCGGTTTTTCTTTTCCACCCACCTCACACCGCTTGATCCTGTGTGTTTAGGTTATTTTTTGGGTTATAATTAGGGCATGAAGCAAGCAGTTAGGGCAATTATCGTAAGGGAAGGAAAACTTCTCGTGATGAAACGGAATAAATTTGGGAGTAAATACTATACTTTAGTCGGTGGACATGTAGAAATCGGGGAAGAACCAGAGCACGCATTGGTTCGGGAGGTTCTAGAAGAAACATCGCTTAAGATTACCCATGCCAAAAAAGTCTTTCTAGAAGAAGCAGGGGCTCCGTACGGCTTGCAACATATCTATTTGTGCAAAGACCCAAGTGGCGAGATTGAGATGTCTCCTGAAGCCGATGAAGCTCATATCAATAAGCTGGGTGTCAATACTTATACACCAATGTGGTTGCCTCTGAGCGATCTAAAAGATGTTGATTTTCTTTCGGGTAGACTCAAGGGTGCGATCTTGCATGGTGTGCGTCACGGATTTCCGAAGAAAATACAACATTTATAATTTGATTCTTTTGCTATAATCGGAGCACAAGGAGATTTATGTCAAAAGTTAAACGTTCAATTTCATTAATTATTGCGCTTGCATTTTTGTTCAGCTCATTTGCCTTTACAGGATTTGTTGTTTGGACTATGATTCAGGAGAATAACGAAGACGACACAACTGCAAATTTAGAGGAGGAGCTTATGAGTCAAAATCAATCAACAATTTCAGAAATACAAATCACCGATACAGTTGTGGGTGAGGGTGAAGAAGTCAAGCCTGGCGCAACCGTCACAGTTCACTACACGGGAAAATTGGTTAGTGATGGTACGGTTTTTGATAGCTCAGTCGAACGAGGAGAGCCAGCTACGTTTGGTTTGAATGAAGTGATCGACGGATGGAAAGAGGGTATACCGGGCATGAAAGTTGGAGGCAAACGAATCCTTATTGTGCCGGCGAACAAGGCCTATGGTCCACAGGAACTACCAGGAATACCAGCCAACTCTGATCTTCAGTTTGAAGTTGAACTCATCGCTATCGAGAAATAATCAAAAACTGTGGATAAGTGCTAAAAAAAGGCAAAAAACACAACATATAGGGTCTTGCCAAAAGCTTAAGCACCATTTACAATAGCTAGCGTAACCTTAAAAAGGTGCGTATAAAACATAAAAAACACAATCGAAGCCAAAATATCAGCTGTGTGAGGCGGAAGATAGAAAAGACTCGGTTAGAAAAAGGGGTAAAATGGGTAAAAATGCAAAAAACGTAACAATCTTCACCACCAACACATGCGCATACTGTGTAATGGTAAAAAGATGGCTAAAGTCCAAAGGCGTTAACTACAGTGAAGTAAATTTAGACGAATTTCCTGATCGGCAACAAGAAGCTTTGGAGATCAGTGGAGCTTTAACTGTGCCCGTTACGGTTGTTACTAAGTTTGATGATAGTAAGTCAGTAGTCGTTGGTTATAACCTAGCTCAGCTCGCCCCAGCTCTCTCGTAATTTTTAGTGCACAATTCTTTGTCAGCGGCTCATATCCTAGTCTATTTCAGTCTATTTCAGGTTGAGGGTCTGCAATTAGTTTGCTGTCGAATAATCCATTGTCTACCAAAGTAATCATGCCAGAACTAGATGGAGATTCAGGATTATTGTCGCCCAATTCGATTTCAATTCCCAGAACACCAAGGATGCGTTTAAAAATTCCTGGCTTTGTGATTGGTGTAATCCTGTGAATTTCGACCATCTCTTCTAGTGTAAATCTATCTGCGGCCAGGGAATCGCAGTATCGAATAAGGGTTCTTTGTGATTTGGTTGTATTTTCTACATCTTGTGGACCTCGGCAATTTCCGGCTAACAATATGAGTGAGCTCGATGCTTCTTCGACTTGTTCATCGATACTGTCCAATTCTTCCACGATTCCTAATCTCAACCACTTGCTCCGATTTTCAATTTCTTCGTCGTCCATTGAGTCGTCAGAAATTTCATCGACGTATTCTTCCACCGGCTCGCCCAATCCGTTTTCATATGCAACATTGCGTTCGGCTTCTAGCAACACTAACTGCGACGCAAACTCCCTAAATACGGGACACTGAACACACTTTTCAAATGGGCTGAAGTCGATCTGAATATTATTCATTGAATAAATCATAGACCTAATGTAAATTTTAGACAAAAGCGGTATGTATTGGTGTTGTATTCTTGAAAAAAAGGTTACAATTGTAGTATATTGGAAGTAACATTAAGTGAGGGATTAAACTTATGAGCAAAAAAATTCAAGATTTGGCAGTAATTGGGGCGGGTCCGGCTGGGCTTACAGCCGCGGTCTATACTACCAGAGAAGACATCGACACTACCCTTTATGAAAAAGGTGTTATTGGTGGACTAGCTGCAATAACTGATTGGGTTGATAATTATCCAGGTTTTTCAAAAGGAATTTCTGGTTTAGACCTTGCAGAGGAGCTACGCAAGCAAGCCGAGCGTTTTGGCGCCAAAATAACTCTTGGTGAAGTTTCAAAAATTGAGGATAAGGGTGATCATAGATTATTAACCACAACTGACGGCGACATAAAAGCTAAGGCAGTTTTGATTGCAACGGGAACTGATTATAAAAAACTGGGGATTACTGGAGAACAAGAGTTCTATGGGCGCGGAGTTCACTACTGTGCAACATGTGACGGCGCATTCTACAGAGACAAGAGACTAGTTGTTGTTGGAGGTGGTAACTCTGCCGTTCAAGAAGCGTTGTTCCTCACCAAATTCGCTACCCATATTGATATGTTGGTACGCTCAAAACTGTCCGCAAGCGATGTCTTGATCGAAGAATTAAAAAAGAACAAGAAGATTAAAGTTCATGAAGGTACAACTACAGACCAAATTGTAGGAAAAGATAAACAAGTTGAAAAAGTTGTAGGTACTCACGGTGGCAAAAAAGTTGAATTCAAAACAGACGGAGTGTTTGTATTCATCGGCCTAAAGCCAAACACAGGATTTCTAAAAGATTCTAAAATAAAACTTGATGATTACGGTTTTGTTGTAACAGATCCAGAACTAAGTACCGGGATGAAAGGTGTATTTGCAGCTGGCGATGTACGTAGTGGTGCAACAATGCAGATAGCTAGTGCTGTTGGTGAAGGAGCAACTGCAGCCCTTCGAGTTCGTGAATTCTTAGAAGGAAAAGCAAAAGACCGTGCAGAGAAGAAACAATACTAATTCTTTAGATCGCCTAGTTTCAAACCATTCAAAATGCCTTCGGCTGTAGAGCTATGAGACGTGCCACTCTCGACTGATTGCCCTTCGGCTGTTTCGCGTTGCTGAAAAAGTGTTGTGGCATCGTTTCCGCAGGCTCTCAGAATTTCGCTTCCTCCTGGATGACCAGAGATGAAGCTGGTTAGATCATATACGCTTCCTGCAATGATTGCCCAGCAGTCTCCCTGCTCGTTGTGCTTAGCTACTTCTTGGGCAGTTATTAAAACTGCATCTTGTGGATTTTCAGTTGATTCGTCAGTTTGCATCGAAACGACTGGAGTAATATTGCTTGAATCATCTTTGTTGGCAATAAATATTACAACCAATCCGCTGATTGCAATTGATGCTATAACTATTCCTATAACTACTTTCATGTAACCTCCTATGTTAGATTTTCTTCATATCCTGGGAAGAAATCTGTTTTTATTTGATTCTTGTTTACGCCCTTTGATAATAGATCGTGATTAAGCTTCTCGACAAACTGTTCGGGTCCAGAAATATATATTACTTTGTCTGAAGTGTCACCGGCCAAACTCAGTAACTTCTCGGTGTCAGGCAGGTTTTTACTAATAAACGGTATTAACTTAAATCCTGCTTCTTCAATTAGTTCTTTGAATGCAATGTCATCTTCTGATCTGGCTGCATAAATTAACTCAATGCTTCGTTTTTCCCCTGTGTCTATCATGTATTTTGCTTGTGACCGATATGGCGTAACACCTATTCCACCAGCGATTAACACTAGTTTTTTGGACTTATCATCAGGAAGAACAAAATCTCCTTCTGGTTCGTCAAAACTCATTTTATTGCCTGGTTTGAGATCCGAAAATGCTTGCTTAAACGACGAACGTTTGTCAACGAGCCTGGTTGTAATAGATAGATAATCTTCAGTAGGTGATGAGCTCAGCGTAAACCATCTTTTTTCGCCTCGTTCGTCTGGATTTGAATGTAACAGTTGCAGGTGGGTGAACTGACCCGCCCGAAACTTTGGTACCTCATTAACGTCAAACCTGAATGTCCATATGTCAGACCCAACTTTTTTCTTATCTAGGAACACAGCTTTCATAAACTTTAGTGTAATGTAAATATAAAAGGAGGCAAAATGGACGAAAACAAATCAATGGATTGGCATTATTTAACACACGACAGTAGGGCGGTCGTATATCTAGTTTGGTGGGTGATATCAACATTTGGGTTTATTACCACGCATTTTTATCAAAAGCAACAGATAAATGGAGTTTGGTTTGTTCTAACACTCATTGGGCTGGGCGTTATGTTCAAATTGATGCCTCTGAAGATCTCGAATATGAGAAATATTCTCATTTGCTGGACTGTTGTACTTTTTGGCGGGATAGCAATTTCTGGCGGTGCTCTTCATATTAAAGCGCTCCAAGACCTGGTGCCGTATTTGGGATCGATTTGGATGTTGGTTTTAGCCATAGGCTACCTCTGGAATGGACTCATTGATCAGCCAATGAAGTGGTATATGTTTGCAGTGGTCATTAACGTTGTTGGAGCTGCGCTAGCCTATTACGTAGATGAGTTCATGGGCGGTCAATATTTAGTTGCAGCAATCGTTTCTTTTTGGAGTATGGGCTACCTTTGGCTGTACCGCAGCGAGATTTTGTAGTACAATAACAGAGGAAGAAAAGAGGTTATATGAGTTATCCATTTAATAAGATTAATTTTGGTGAAGACGGAAAGTCTGTAACCACAGTCATTGAGATCCCAAAAGGCTCGATGCTAAAAGCAGAGTGGGATAGAAAAAAAGAATATTTTGTACTAGATCGAGTTGAGCCAGGAATTTTTGCTAAACCTTGTAACTATGGATTCATTCCACAAACACTTGATGAAGATGGCGATGAATTAGATACTCTAGTTGTTACAGCAGAAGGCTTGCAAATGGGGCTAGTTGTCGAAGAAGCAATTGTTATTGGCATGGTAGATTTTGAAGATGATGGTGAAAATGATCACAAAATTGTAGTTGTATCAGCAGATGATCGACATTACGGTGAAATTAAGAATCTAGATGATTTAGGTGAAGCTTGGAAGAAACAGATTGAGCATCATTTCAATCACTACAAAGATCTCAAAAAACCAGGATCAACAAAGGTTCGAGGATTCGAGAATGCAGATAAAGCGTGGGAAATTATTCGTGAGTGCGCCCAGCGTGCTCAAGAAAATAAGTGGTGGTAAACCATGGATAAAGCATGGATAGACGGAGCGCTCAAAGTTGTTTTTGAGACGCTAAACAGCATAAGACCAGAGCTTACCGCGGCTCACGGCAACATCAAATCAAAAGAAAAAGATGATAATACAATTGTAACTGAGCTTGATCGTAAGATTGAAGAACTTTTACATACTAATTTGATGGCCTACGATGCGACGATTGGCTTTAAAGGCGAAGAAAAAGGGCACAGGCATGAAGATCAAAAAGAAACTTTTTGGTTGGTTGATCCAATCGATGGAACGGAACATTTTGTTCGAGGTGCATTATATTGCTCTTCTATGGTTGCATTAATCCACAAGGGTGAGCCAATTGCGTCTGTGATAGATTGTTTTGCCGCCAACCAGAGATTTGTAGCAATAAAGGGCGAGGGTGCAACATTGAACGGTAAGCCGATTCAAGTCTCAAAAACCAAGAAATTGAAAAGATCTTTGATTGAGATTGAGACAAATACAGCAAAAAAAGCTAACCTAGAAATTTGGAAAAACGTTAGGAATGAAATTTTTGGTTATACCAATTTTGTAGCTGCAGGTTGGGGTTACTCACGAGTTGCAATGGGCGAGATAGATGCAAGAATTACCAAGGACGGTTGGGGCCAAGATCACGACTATGCAGTAGGCGCGTTACTTGTTAGTGAGGCTGGTGGGAAAGTAGCAAATATTGGCTCAAAAACTTACGATTACAAGAACTTAAATTTCGTAGCCAGTGCGCCTGGAATTTTTGGCGATCTACAAAAGTTGCTAACAGCTTAAGCTTTACGTTACAATACCCTTAGACAAAAGGAGGGGCATGAAGACAAAAGTAGCAATTAATGGTTTTGGTAGGATCGGCCGAAGTGCTTTTAAGGTGGCAATTGATCGGAGCGATATTGAAATCGTTGCAATCAATGATTTAACAGATACAAAAATGCTTGCGCACTTGCTCAAGCATGATACAAACTACGGTTGGTACGAGAAAAAAGTTGGCTTTGATGAGAAACACTTGATGGTTGGTGAACATAAAATCAAAGTTTTCTCAGAGAAGGATCCTGCAAGTCTGCCGTGGAAAGAGCTTGAAGTTGATGTAGTAATTGAGTCAACTGGAATTTTCAATGATCCAAAGGACGCACAGGCACATGTAAAAGCCGGTGCGAAAAAAGTCGTTCTAAGTGCACCATCCAAAGGCGAAGGAGCGAAAACTATAGTTCTTGGTGTAAACGATGACGATTTAGAAAAAACCGGCGACGTATTTTCTAATGCCAGCTGTACCACAAACTGCATAACGCCAGTGGCTTCAGTTATCGAAGGTGAGTTTGGAATCGAAAAAGCTATGATGACCACAATTCACAGTTATACTGCAGACCAGAACCTCCAGGACGCGCCACATAAGGACTATCGCAGGGCACGTGCTGCAGCAGAAAATATTGTTCCGACAACAACTGGCGCTGCAATTTCAGCCGGAGAAGCTTTACCGGCTTTGAAAGGAATTTTTGACGGCATGGCAATACGCGTTCCAACCTCTGTTGTGTCATTAAGCGACTTTACATTTCTTACCAAAAAAGATGTAACTGTCGAGCAAATTAACAACGCATTTAAAAAGGCTGCCAAAAACCCTTACTATCAGGGTATCTTGGATGTGACTGAAGAGCCTTTGGTGTCAAGCGATTTTATTGGAAACTCAAACTCGGCAATTGTTGATCTTGAGCTCACGCAGGTTGTAGGCGGGAATCTAGTTAAAATTGTAGCTTGGTATGACAATGAATGGGGCTATTCAAACCGACTCGTTGAGGTTGTAGCCGACGCAGGAAAATTACTCCACAAATAATGAAAATCTTTCTAGGCGCTGATCATAAAGGATGGAAGATAAAAGAAGGTCTTGAACTGTATCTTAAGGATGAAGGCTATGATGTTGTCGATGTTGGTGATAAAGAATTGAATCCAAATGACGACTTTCCAAAATATAGTGCAAAAGTAGCAGTTGGAGTTTTGTCGGAAAAAGATGCAAAGGGAATTGTACTCTGTGGAAGTGGACAGGGTGTTTGTATTGCGGCGAACCGTTTTAAAGGCATTAGAGCAAGTTTGGTATGGAATAAATATGAAGCTCATTCGTCAAGAAATGACGATGATGCTAACGTACTTTGTTTACCTTCTCACGAGATGGACTTTGATAAAGCCAAAGAGCTTGTCGATGTATGGCTTTCAACCCAGTTCGAAAGCGTTTCCCGGCGTATCAGAAGAATTAAGCAACTGGACGAATTGAATTAATGAGCATTATTGCGCCAGCTATTCTAGCAGAGAACACCCATCAATATCGCGAACAGATTGAACGAGTTGCTGGTTTTGCAACAAGAGTCCATATCGATTTAGTCGACGGTGTTTTCGCTAAAGGTACAACGCCAGGCATTGGACAGATTTGGTGGCCACACACAATAATCGCCGACTTTCATGTGATGTATCAAAAACCGGCCGAAGTCCTAGATGACATTATTGAACTTTGTCCTAGCTTGGTCGTCTTGCATTCAGAATCTGATGGAAACTTTGTAGACATGGCAAAGAAATTACATGTAAAAGGAATAAAGGTCGGAGTTTGTCTCTTGCCTAAGACTTCTGTGGAATCAATTGCACCTGCAATCGAGTTCATTGATCATGTATTAATTTTTAGTGGAACGCTAGGCCGTTTCGGCGGAAAAGTTGATCTAAAGCTATTAAAAAAGGTTGATGAAATTAGAGATTTAAACCAGCACATTGAAATTGGTTGGGACGGTGGAGTAACTGATGAAAATGCAAAAGCTTTAGTGGAAGGTGGTGTCGATGTGTTAAATGTTGGTGGTTTTATTCAAAGATCAGTCGATCCGAAAGATAGTTTCGACGAACTTAAAATATTAGCAGACAGATAACTTAAGCAGTTTGGTATAATCAAAAGAATATGAGTAGGAAAGTATACACAATTGAGGAGCTAGAACTCAAAGCAAATGACATGAGGCAAGACCTCATACAAATGCTAGTTCACGCGGGATCTGGGCATAGCGCTGGACCTCTCGGTTTGGCCGATGTTTTTTCGGCATTGTATTTTGATATATTGAAATATGATCCTAATAAACCAGATTGGGAAGAACGTGATATTTTACTTTTGAGCAACGGGCATTGTGTGCCGATTCAATATGTTGCAATGGCGCATGCCGGATACTTTGAAAAGACAGAGCTTAAAACTTTACGAAAATTAGGCACTAGATTGCAAGGTCATCCAGAAAGAACCAAACTTCCGGGACTAGAAAATACATCTGGGCCTTTGGGTTGCGGCATTAGCCAAGCATCTGGAATGTCTCTGGCAATGAGGCTCAAAAAACAAGAACATCGTTGGATTTACGTGGTTTGCAGTGATGGTGAACAAGATGAAGGCAATATTTGGGAAGCTGCAATGTTTGCTGCCAAATACAAACTTGATAACATTATTGCAATAACCGATCGAAATTACATACAGATCGATGGTCCTACAGAGGATGTTATGCCGCTTGATGATTTAGGTGCAAAATGGGAGGCATTTGGCTGGCACGTAATTGAAATAGATGGAAACAACATCGAGGCTGTGATCGATGCTTGTGCAATGGGGCGTTCAGTAGTCGGAAAACCAGTCATGATTATTGCACATACCGTCCCGGGTAAAGGAGTTGATTACATGGAATATGATTATCGTTGGCATGGCGATCCGCCAGGCAAAGGAGATAAGCCGGGTGATCCACCTGCGAAAGACCAAGCAAAAGTTGCTTTACATGAACTTCGAACGCTACGTGGAAAAATTAGGAGTGAACACGAATGATGCATTTAGTCGATTTATCGAAAATAAAAAAAGAATCTATAAGAGTTGGTTTTGGGCGAGGGTTGGTTAAAGCTGCGGAAATTAATGATGCAGTCGTTGGTGTTTGTGCAGATTTAACTGGTTCTACCAAAATGGATGAGTTTGCCAAGGCCTTTCCTGAAAGATTTTTCGAAGTAGGCGTGGCCGAACAAAATTTAGTGACTGTTGGATCGGGCCTGGCAGCTGGTGGAATGATCCCGTTCGTATCGAGCTATGCTGCGTTTAGCCCTGGCAGGAACTGGGAACAGATTAGAACTACGATTTGTCTTAACGATCAACCTGTAAAAATCATCGGCTCGCATGCTGGCTTGTCAGTTGGCCTAGATGGTGCAACCCATCAGATGCTAGAGGACCTGGCTATCACTCGAGTCCTACCCAACATGGTTGTGGTGGCTCCGTGCGATTCTGTGGAAGCTGAGAAGGCCACGATTGCGCTTGCAACTAACGATAAACCGAGCTACATGCGTTTAGCTAGGGAAGATACACCAATTATTACAACTGACAAAACGCCCTTTGAAATTGGCAAAGCTTACGTCTATCGACCAGGCAAAGACATTACGATTATTGCAACTGGGACGATAGTTTATGAAGCTCTTCTGGCGGCTGAAATTCTTGAAAAAGACGATATAGACGCAGAAGTAATTAACTGTCCAACAATCAAACCTTTGGATGCGGTTACTATTTTACAATCTGTTAAAAAAACCGGGTTAGTTATTACCGTAGAGGAGCATCAGATTGCAGGGGGTCTTGGGGGAGCAATTTCTGAGTTCCTAGGAGAACATTACCCAGTGAAAATCAAACGAATTGGCATGAAAGATCATTTTGGCGAATCTGGAGAACCAGACGAATTACTTGAACACTTTGGGCTAACAGGGAAACACATAGCCATTCAAGCTCACCAGCTATTATCCTAATTCATGCTATAATAAGCAATAGCGTAATAAAGGGATAGTATGCCACTAACACTAAGACAAATAAGAAAAAATTGTGAAAATGCTCGGACTCTAATGGATAGAGCGAAAAAAGAAAAATTTGCCGTCGGTGCATTTAATCTTGATAATCAAGAAACATTGATTGCAGCAGCAAGAGCTGCAAAGGCGAAAAACTCTCCAATAATGGTTGAGGTTAGTCAAGCAGAAGCTGATGCATTGGGTTTAGATAATCTTCGGGATATGGTAGACAACTACAAGGTTCAATACGGCGTTGAAATATATATTAACCTCGATCACTGCCCAAATGTTGACGCAGCAAAAGAAGGGATCGAAGCCGGATTTGAATTTATCCACATTGATATTTCTCAGGCAAATCACGATGCATCTAATAAGGAAATTATAGATAAAACTCATGAAATAGTTGATTACGCAAAACTTACCGGGGCGCTGGTAGAAAGTGAGCCGCATTACTTTGGTGGTGGTTCGAATTTGCATAAAGAAAAGTTTGATTACAACGAAATTCGAAAAACTTTCTCTACTCCAGAGGGTGCAAAAGCTTTTTCGCAAGCAACGGGGATTGACACCTTTGCAGCAGCCATCGGAAATCTGCACGGAAAATATCCTATTCCAAAACAGCTTGACCTAAAATTATTAGCAGAAATTCGAAAAGCTCTGGACATAAATATCAGTTTGCATGGTGGCTCAGGCACACCGGCTCATTACTTTGAAGGAGCAGTAAAGATTGGCGTTCAAAAGGTTAACATAAACTCTGATATGCGGATTGCTTACAGGCGAACGCTTGAAAAAGTTTTAAAAGAGAATAAAGATGAATATGCAGTTGTTAAATTAATGGGCGCAGTCATCGATGAAGTTCAAAAAGTAGTAGAAGCCAAGATCGATATGTTTAACTCAGAAGGAAAAGCCAAGGTGGAATGTTAAAACCGACTTTTCTTTCAATAGGAGCGGCAGTTCAAGATGTCTTCATGCAGGGCGACATTTTCAAAAGTCATATTGAAGATGGTGTCAAAGTTCAAGAGTTTCAGCTGGATTCTAAACAAGAATTTGATGATATTACAATTAGCGTTGGTGGAGGTGCAACAAATGCAGCCACAACATTCGCACGACAAGGTCTTCACTCGATGTTTATGGGTAATATTGGAGATGATGTTTCGGCGGAACTTGTACTTAACACTTTGCACGAAGAACAAATAGATACGTCTATGATTAAAACAGTCTCGAAAGGAAAAACTGGCTATTCGGCAATTTTGGTCGCACCAAGCGGAGGAAGGACTATCTTAACATTTAGAGGAGTATCAAAGCATTACAATCTCCACGAAGCTGATTTTCATGGATCAAAGCCAGACTGGATTTACATCAGTTCATTATCTGGGGACACCGATGCATTAAAAACGATTCTAAAGTATGCCAAGCATCATGAAATTAAAGTTGCTATAAATCCTGGAAAAGGTGAAATCAAACATGCAAAAGATTTTATAGAGCTTCTGGATGCAGTTACGATTTTGAGTTTAAATAAAGAAGAATTTCAATCGCTTTTCGGGGATAAAACAATTCCTGATCTTTTAAAGGTTGCGACCTCTCACGTTTCAATTGCGCTTTTGACCGATGGGCCAAAGGGTTCACATGCATCCGATGGGCAACAGATATATAGTGCTGGGATGTACGAAGATGTGCCGGTTTTGGATAGAACTGGAGCTGGCGATGCATTTTCGAGTGGTTTTGTATGCAGAGTTGCTCAAGGGTACGACATTAAAGATGCATTAACTTTTGCAAGCGCTAACTCAACCAGTGTTGTTGGAAAAATGGGTGCCAAAGACGGCATATTGAAAGAAACTGCAAGGATTCACTCGATGCAAATTGGTGTCAATCCTCTTTAGCATTTGTCTGTTGTTATTTTCCTCGATGAGCTAGCTTAATTATTATCAGTTCATATTGCTACGATAAGCTTTTTAAGGGGTGCCGCTTATGTTAATCTATAAGGAGTATGTCAAAAATGTTAAGCAATCTGTTAGATGCGGAGGAACCTACCTTTTCACTCGCTATCCGAGACCTAGAGGAGGAGTCTGGACGGACTTCGGCTGATCTCAAACTTCTGAGTGAAATTATTGGTAGAGTCAGGGTTGCAACCGAGCAACTTGGACTTGATCCAGATGATACTAAACCAAAAGAGCTTTACTACGCTCTTATAAAAAGGGTTGAGCAGGATAACAGAAGGATTATTAAGGAAGTCTTAAAAATGGACTATACAGAAAATGTTCGCGATTTAGTCCCAGCGATGGTGAAAATTGTTAAAAATACTAAAATCCCGCAAGATTGCTGGGCTTTAAAAAGATCTGTTGCAAAAAAACTGCTCAAAAAGATGCCACCGAAACAAATGATGAAACATCTTGGTTATCGTTCAATTGACTCAATGCTTAAAAAAGAGCCATTTGATGAAATGTACTCTGCACTTCGGTTTTCGGAAGGAGGAAAATGGCTGGACAGATTTAATAATTTGTTAAAAACTGTAAAACCGTCTGATTTTGAAACACGAAAAATCCAGATTATTGAAATGAACCATGATAAATGGGTTGGCCTAGCCGGTGATTATACAAAGAAAAAATTACATAACGTAACGCATACTAAAGAAATGGGAACAATCATTGTCGTACCAATGCACGTTGAAACGATGAGAGGTTTGCCGCTGAAGACAATGTCACTTCTTTTTCATTACATTAATGAAGTCAGACTGTACAGTGCTTTCTTTAAGTTGAAGTCAACCAAGCCTAAGTTTGGGAAAATGCTAGTTGATACGATTGCCATGGACCCAAGCAACGCCAGTATTATTGCTGGAACAAACATTCATTGGCGAGTAATCGCAAAATATTTTGGCAAATTGAAAGACGAAAAGCATCCAGAAGCTTTTCAACCCCATGTTCAACCAGAAGATTTGCATTGGCGAAAGGCCGAAGAGGTATTGTATGATCTCGATCCTAATCTTGAGTTTTGGCAGGATTTAGACTACGTTGCGATTGAGACTAAGACAGGTCCGGTTGCGTTAAATTTCATGGATATTGCATTTGCATTCTCAAACGGTGAAACATACGAAGATCGTTACTATTATCATTTCCGCGAAGCACTCTGGAACGAAGTATTCATCCGCTACATGGGAGAAGCAAATCTTGAGGAGCAAGTGCTTAAGGAACTAGATAACGACGTTATAAAACCAGAGAGGTTAGATCCTAAATGAAGAGCAAAAGTGATTCGTATTTATTTCAGACAGTTAATGGCAAGAAGAAATTTCGTTATACAATCTGTGTTTCAGGGGCCGCGCATGGGCCAACAGTAGAAAAATCCGCTAAAGATGCTGAAGAAATTGGGCGGGAGATAGCACGCAGAGGTCACATTTTGACCACTGGTGCAACAGTTGGGTTGCCCTTTCATGCAGCATTAGGCGCTAAAGCGGAGGGTGGGATGAGCATTGGGTTTTCGCCGGCAAACAGCCTAAAAGGGCATTTACGCAAATATCGCCTACCTTTTGAGCCGTTTGACTTTATTAATTTCACGGGTTTAGACTATTCTGGACGCGATTTATATTTGGTCCAATCTTCAGATGCCGTTATTACCATCGGTGGACGTTTTGGTAGTTTGCACGAATTTACCTCAGCGCTAGAAGCTGGTAAACCAACTGGCATCTTGCTTGGATCGGGTGGGACAGCAGATATTGTCCCACAGTTGATTGAAGTTCTAGATCCGCATATGCGCAAATTCGTGATTTATGAATCTGACCCAAAAACTTTGGTAGATCGGATTGAACAGGTGCTTGAAGAAGAATTCAAAGACCTTCACAAAGAATTTGCTGAGGGCGACACCAGCTGGTACGCTCAGCGTTACGGCAAAAAGAAAAAAGGCTAGTTCAAAACCACTGCAATAAGTTTAGAAATATGGTATAATTATATGCTATGAAGTTTCAGCTTAAAAGTGATTATAAACCTACAGGAGATCAGCCAAAAGCCATAAAACAGCTTCTAAAAGGCCTGAATGCTGGCGAAAAAGAACAAACCCTGCTTGGAGTAACCGGATCGGGTAAAACTTTTACCATGGCTAACATTATTCAGGAAACCCAGAAACCTACGCTGATATTAGCGCACAACAAGACATTGGCAGCACAACTATATAACGAATTCCGTCAGTACTTTCCGAATAACGCCGTGCATTATTTTGTAAGTTACTTTGACTATTACCAACCAGAGGCCTATATGGTTTCAAAAGACGTTTACATCGAGAAAGATTCTCAGATTAACGAAGAGATAGAACGACTTCGGCATGCTGCAACAGACGCGCTTTTAAGTAGACGAGACACGATTATTATTGCGAGCGTAAGCTGTATTTATGGTATTGGAACACCGTCTGATTACGCTGAGATGTCGATTAAAATAAAAGTTGGCGAGAGACGAGTGCGCGATAAGTTGCTACGGCAGCTTTCGGATATTCAGTACCAAAGAAATGATATTGATTTTCATCGTGGAACTTTCCGAGTCCGTGGGGACGTACTGGACATATTCCCGGCTGGTGAAGAGGTAGCTTATAGAGTTGAGATGTTTGGTGACGATATTGAACGAATATTAAAACTGGATCCACTAACAGGTGAAATCTTGGGTAGACAGGATCGGTTAACAATTTTCCCTAGCTCTCACTATGTTACTCCGCACGAAAAAGTTAAATTTGCATTGAGCCAGATTCGTGACGAGTTAGACGATCGCGTTTTGGATTACAAAAAAGGTGGGAAATTGGTTGAAGCTCAACGATTACTTCAAAGAACCAATTTTGATCTGGAGATGCTGGAGGAAACAGGTTTTGTAAAAGGAATCGAGAACTATTCTAGATATTTAACTTCTCGTGAGCCAGGTGAGCAACCGGCAACACTTATGGATTATTTCCCAGATGACTTTTTGCTTTTTGTAGATGAGTCGCATATGACCTTGCCACAAGTTCGTGGAATGTATAATGGAGATAGAGCTAGAAAAGAAGTTTTGGTTGAGCACGGATTTAGACTCCCGAGTGCATTGGATAACAGGCCATTAACCTTTGTTGAGTTTGAAAAACATATAAACCAGGCTATCTACGTTAGTGCAACTCCGGCCGAATATGAATTAACTCATTCTCCTAAACCAGCCCAGCAACTCATACGACCAACGGGATTAACCGACCCTGACATAGACATTAGACCGGCAGAGCATCAAGTGGACGATCTCATGGATGAGATAAAAAAGACTGTTGCCAAAAAACAAAGAACTCTGGTTACGACTTTGACAAAACGTATGGCTGAAGACTTAGATGAATACCTTAGAGAGGCAGGAATAAAAGTTACGTACCTTCACTCGGATGTTGATACATTAGAACGAACTGAAATATTACGAGACCTGAGGTTAGGAAAGTACGATGTTTTGGTGGGAATCAATTTGCTTCGAGAAGGATTGGATCTTCCCGAGGTTAGCTTGGTTGCGATCTTAGATGCCGATAAAGAAGGGTTCCTGCGGTCCGAGCAGGCATTGGTCCAGACTATTGGACGCGCGGCACGACATCTTGAAGGAAGAGTAATTTTGTACGCAGACAAAATAACAGGTTCAATGAAACGTGCCATAGATGAAACAAATCGTAGGCGTTTGGTCCAAGAAAAGTACAACCAAGATCACAATATAACCCCAGCTGGAATAATGAAGAAGATCGAAGAACAAACACTGCCAAAATCACAGAAAGAACCAGAGAAGAAACTGAACCTTAACAAAATTCCAAAGGATGAATACGGATCACTAATCAAAAGTTTGTCTGGCCAAATGGATCTGGCTGCACAGAACCTGGAATTTGAAAAAGCAGCCGATCTACGAGACATGATTGAAGAAATCAAAGCTAAAATTGCAAAAAATTCATAAGGAATCATAATCACTATAAATTCATCAAAAATGATACTAGTCAAGAGGGGTGAACGCTTGCTATAATGGTCGGAGATGGCAAAACTTACTCCAAATGACATTTTAAAGTTGGCTAAATTAGCCAAAATACGTCTTTCCGTAGACGAGATAACCCAGTTTGGGAAAGAAATAAATGAAGTTTTAGATTATGTTGAACAATTATCAAGTGTTGATACTGCTGATTTCCAACCAACCTCACAGGTTACAGGTCTGGTAAATCAAACGGAGCAAGACGAGATAATAGATTATGGAATTACTCAGGAAGAATTATTAAAAAATTTACCCGACCAAGAAAATGATCAAATAAAAGTTAAGCGAGTTCTAGGATAATGGCTAATTGGAATAGCATTGATGAAATTGTTGCAGATGTTAAATCTGGCAAGACGACGGCGTTAAAAAATGTCAACAAAGCTTTGGAGTTAATTTCCAAAAACAAAGAATATAATACGACTATCATAGTATTGGAATCAGCAGCCAGAGAGCGAGCAGAGTTGATTGATTCTGGTGAGAAAAACGGTCGACTTGCAGGTGTGCCATTTATGGCCAAAGATAATTTCTTGGTTTTTGGTGGCGAGACTACGGCTGGGAGCAACATCTTAAAAGGTTTTAGGGCTCCTTATCAATCTACAGCCATTGAAAAACTTGAGGCCGAGGGTGCGATTTGTGTCGCCAAGTCAAACATGGACGCATTTGGCCATGGAGCTTCTACAGAAAACAGTGATTTTGGCGTAACATTAAACCCTCATGACAAAACTCGTGTTGCCGGTGGTTCATCCGGAGGGTCGGCTGCCGCGGTTGCATTAAGAATTGTCCCCTTTGCACTCGGGACGGACACAGGCGGATCAATTCGGCAGCCGGCAAGCTTTTGCGGTGTTGTGGGTATGAAGCCCACCTACGGACTGGTTTCCAGATCTGGAGTGATTGCAATGGCAAGTAGTACGGACTGCATTGGTCCAATCACGAGCGGTGTTCCCGATGCCCAGATTGTCCTTGATGTTATTTCCGGTAAAGACCCACTAGACAGTACGACCATCGAAAGAGACCCCAAGCCTTATACCGAAAATTCAGACATGAAGGGCAAAAAAATAGGGGTCATAAAAGAATACATGAAAGAAGGAGTCGATCCAAGCGTTAAAAAGCAGATCGAATTATCGGTTGAGAAGCTAAAAAAACTTGGTATGACTGTTGAAGAAGTTAGTCTGCCATCCGTTGAGCTCGCCCTCGCAGTTTATTACATTGTTGTATCAGCAGAGATTTCATCAAACTTATCTAGGTACGACGGTCAGCGTTTTGGACACTCATCAAAACATGCAAAGAATTTGGATGAATCGTATGAGCTTTCAAGATCAGAAGGATTCGGTAAAGAAGCTAAAAGACGAATAATGATTGGTACGTATGTTTTGAGCAGTGGTTACTATGATGCTTATTACAAAAAAGCTCAAACAGTTCGTACAAAACTAAGTAATGACTTTGAAAAAATTTTCAAGGAATTTGATTTTTTGATCGGGCCAGTTGCGCCGACACCCGCATTTAAAGTTGGCCAAAATACAGACGATCCTTTAACCATGTACCTTCAGGACGTCATGACAGTAGGAGCGAGTTTGGTAGGAATTCCGTCTATTTCGGTACCAACGAACAACACAGACTTGCCAATCGGTTTACAGATAATGTCGTCACAAGGGAAAGATCGAGAAGTATTAAGTTTAGCCAAGGCTTACGAGGATGCCTCATAATGAGCCCAGAGAAAATAATTGCTATCGTCGGTGGAGTCGTTGTAGGATTAACAATGCTCGTGATTGTAATACGTGTAACAATGAAACGTACACCAATAAAATTCAAAAAAGAAAAATACAAAAAACAATGGGTTCAGCTTCAGGCATATTGCAAAGAAGAAAAGACTTGGCCAGAAGCGCTAGTGTCTGCAGATCAACTTCTAGATAAAGCCTTAAAAAAACGAAATTTCAAAGGCCGGGAAATGGGTGAGCGACTGGTTGCCGCTCAAAGAGAGTTTAAAGATAACGATGGTGTCTGGTACGGACACAAGCTCGCAAAAAAAGTTGAGGAAAACCCAGACTATAAGATAACCAAAACAAATGTAAAGGACGCACTGTTAGGTATTGGTCAGGCGTTGAAAGACTTGGGAGCATTATGAGCAGTCTAAAAAACTACATGGTTGAGGGATATCTACCAACAATTGGAATTGAATGTCACGTACAGCTAAAGACAAAAACTAAGCTATTTGCCAGAGTCGATAATGACGCTCGAAAAGCAGCACCAAATACTTTAGTGTCACACATTTGTTTTGGGATGCCGGGAGCTCTTCCGGTTTTAAACGAAGAAGTAATAAACTTAGCATCTCGCGCGGCATTTGCTCTTGGGACAAAGCCTTCAAAGTTTTCAAAATTTGATAGAAAGAACTATTTCTACCCAGATCTTCCAAAGGGCTATCAGATTACTCAGTTTGATGAACCAATAATTTTAGGTGGCTCAGTTGAAATAGAAATTGATGGAAAAACCGAAAAAGTTGGAATTACCAGGGCGCATCTTGAAGAAGATGCAGGAAAGTCATCACATCCAACGGGACGGGATTATTCTTTGGTAGACCTGAATCGTGCTGGAACGCCGCTGCTAGAAATCGTTTCCGAACCAGACATGCACACGTCAGATCAAGCCAAGGCTTACGCAAAAGAGCTTTATCTCCGAATGAGGTATGCCGATGTTTCAGACGCCAACCTTTTTTACGGGAATATGCGTTTTGATGTGAACGTATCCGTCTCAAAATCAGATGAACTCGGCACAAGAACAGAAACAAAAAACCTAAACTCTTTCAAAGCAGTACAAGGTGCAGTAGATTATGAAATTCAGCGACAAATCGAAATATTGGAGAAAGGTGGAGTAATCATCCAGGAAACCAGAGGCTGGGAAGACGCAACTCAAAAAACTTTTTCTCAACGCTCAAAAGAGGAGGCTCATGATTACCGATATTTCCCCGAGCCTGATCTACCACCAGTGGTATTGACCCAAGAATACATTGATGAAATTCAGAAAACAATGCCGACTATGCCAGACAAGATTCGGGATGATTTGGCAGATCTAAGTTTAGATAGCTCGACTATTTCAACGATTGTAGATCATATTCCGGCTGGCCGATTCATGGAAGTTGTTATATCTGAAACCGACAAACGCGCCATTAAGAAAATTGCAAATTGGTTAGCTGTAGATGTGCAAGGTTTGGTAGGCGAGCAAAAAGCAAATTGGGATGATATGACACTTGATTGTGAGGCATTTAATAAACTTGCAAAAATGGTTGACGGTAATGAGATTAGCTCTACTGGAGCAAAAATCGTAATCGAACAACTAATAGGGAACGGTGGTGATCCGTTAACAATAGCGAAAGAACGTGATCTTCTTCAGGTTTCTGATGAGAGTGAGATTGAGGAGATAGTTCAGGGTGTGCTGGATGCCAATAAACAAGCGGCCGACGACGTTAAAAACGGCGAAATGAAAGCCATAGGATTTTTAGTCGGTCAAGTCATGAAAGAGTCAAAGGGTAAAGCTAATCCACAGCTTGCACAAAAATTAATTAAAAAAATTCTGGGTTCTTAATGCATTCTGATAGCTTGAACTTGGTATAATAAACGTATGCCTAGATATAAACAAGTAAAAAAAGCCGTGATCGCGGCAGCGGGCCTTGGAACAAGGTTTCTGCCATACACAAAAGCTATGCCCAAGGAGATGCTGCCGGTAATTGATAAACCGGTTGTTCAGTTAATTGTCGAAGAAGCCGTTGCCGCAGGTGTAACAGATATCATTATTGTTACGGGTTATTCAAAGCGACCAATCGAAGATCACTTTGATCGTGCTATTGAGCTTGAAGTAGAGCTAAAGAAAAAGGGTAAAGAGGATTTTGCCAAAGAAATTAAACATATAGCCGAGATGGCTAACTTCATCTACATTCGTCAAAAAGGTGTGCCTACTGGAAATGCAAGACCTGTCTTGAATGCTAGGCATTTGCTGGGAGAAGATCCTTTCTTTGTATTTTTTGCAGACGATTTTTATAGATCAAAAGTCCCTAGAGCAGTACAGTTACTGAACGTATACAATCGTACAGGCAAATCTGTGATTAGCGCCCAAAAAGTCAACAAATCTGACGCAGATAAGTACGGAATGATAAAACTTGGAGAAGAGCGCAGTGACGGGGCTTTCGAGGTTAAAGAATTAATAGAAAAGCCTGGAGAGAAAAACACCCCTTCAGATATAGCATCAGTCGGTGGCTACTTACTGACACCTGAGATATGGGACCATATAGGAGAGCAACACGTGTCAGAACGTGGAGAATTGGAACTTTCACAAGGGATCCATCGGATGAGCAAAAAAACACAGGTGTACTGTAAGGTTGTAGACGGTGTTTACCACGATACCGGTAATAAACTGGGTTATCTAAAAGCGTTGGTTGATACCGGCCTCGAGCATGAGAAACTAGGAAAAGACTTTAGACAATATCTGACAGATAGGTTACAATCGTAAACATGGATGCATTTGAGATACTTGTTGTAATATTGTCAATAACGTTGGGAATTCTGCTTATTCTAACGATATTCTTTATCATTTCGTTGATTAAACTTGCAAACGAAGCACGAAAAATTGCCGAAAAAGCTGTAAATATAGTCGATGATGTCGAGTCTGTGAGCGAAACGATAAAAAATGCCACAAGTTCAACTATTATCACAAGCTTCATAGGAAGTGTTTTAAATTCAGTGTCAAATTTCAATAAGAAGGATGACAAGTGAGCAAAAATGCAGGTAAAAAAGTTGCCATAGGTGCGGCGATTGGACTGGCAACAGGATTTTTGGCAGGGATTTTGGCGGCTCCAAAATCAGGAAAAGAAACTAGATCCGATATCAAACGTTCGGCTACGAAGGTATATTCAACTGCAGAGAAAAAATTGAAGAAACTCTCCGTTGAACTAGGTTCGTCTATTCAAACAGCGAAAGTTAAAATAGGAACAGTGCGAGAAGACTTGGCAGATGATATTACTGAAGCGATGTATCGAGCCAAAAAAGCTCAGGAAAAAGCTAGGGAGATGATTTCGTTGATAAAGAACGGAGAGGCTGATGAGCCAGATCTTGATATTGCAGTCAATGAAGCTAGTGATGCTCTCAGTGAGCTTAACAGTAAACTAGAAAAGTAAAAATCACATCAGTTTGATCTGTTATCTTAGCTATAATATAAGTTATGGCAAAGACTAGTTTAAGTCCCAAGGATTATGTTCACCTGCACAACCATACTCAGTACAGTCTACTAGATGGTCTTACTAAAATTCCAAAACTTGTTGATAGAGTAAAAGAATTAGGCATGGAGGCTGTAGGTATATCTGATCACGGAACATTGTCAGGTGTGATTGAGCTTTATACAACCGCCGGTGCGAACAAGATAAAACCAGTTATTGGTATGGAAACATACGTAGCTGCAAGGAAGCACACAGACAAAGAACCAAAAGACAAAGTTAATTATCACCTCATTCTTATTGCAATGAATAACACAGGCTATCAGAATCTGATGAGGCTGAGCACTATCGCTAACCTAGAAGGCTATTATTATAAACCCAGAATTGACCATGAGTTGTTGGAAAAATATAACGAAGGCCTGATTGTGCTAAGTGGTTGCATAGGAGGCGAGGTTAGCGATGCCCTCCGAAATGATGATATTCAAAAAGCCCAGGAGGTTGCATCGTGGTATAAAAAAGTTTTCGGGGATAGATACTACATTGAAATTCAAGATCATGGACATCCTGATCACCCAAAAGTATGGGATGAGCAAAAACGAATCACACCCATGCAACTTAATCTCGCAAAGAAGTTGGATATTCCGTGTGTGTTGACCGCGGACGCCCATTATTTGGAAAAAACCGACCAAGAGGCACACGAAATTCTTTTATGCGTTCAAACCGGATCATATCTAGCAGAGGAAAAACGTTTTTCACTGAAAGATTTCGATTTGCATCTTGAGGATCCAAAAGAAATGATTAAACGTTGGGGTAGTGAACATCCAGAGATAATCACAAACACAAAGAAAATTGCCGATATGTGTGACATTAATATTGAACTTGGTAAAATCTTGATTCCAAAATTCGATGTGCCCAAAGGAATGACTGAAAAGAGTTACTTGGACATCTTGGTGTATCAAGGTTTGGCATGGAGATACGGGAGCATCGAAGAATCTAAAGCCAAGAAAATGACAGTTGAACAGTCGAAAAAGACGCTTACTAAACGAGAGCTTGACCGGGTTGAATATGAGTTAGGTATTATTGAATCAATGGGCTTTAACGGGTATTTCCTGATTATTTCAGATTTTATGAATGCAGGGAAGGACAAGGGAATTGTATTTGGACCAGGTCGTGGATCTGCTGCAGGATCGATAGTTGCGTATGCCCTTAAAATAACAGAACTCGATCCTCTGCTTTATGATTTACTTTTTGAACGATTCTTGAACCCTGATCGAATATCCATGCCCGATATCGATATCGATATTCAAGACACTAGACGTGATGAAGTTATTCAATACTGTGTTGAAAAGTATGGAAAGTCTCAAGTGGCTAACATTGTTACATTTGGAACGATGGCGGCGCGAAATGCTGTTAGGGATGTGGCACGAGTTTTGCAAGTTCCATATTCCGAAGCGGATAGGTTATCAAAGATGATCCCACCACCAGTACAAGGCCGTCACATACTTCTAGAAAAATCATTAAAAGATGATCCAGACTTAAAGAAAGAATATGAAACAAATGAACAGTCAAAACGTGTTTTCGATCTTGCTATCAGACTTGAGGGAACAATTAGGTCGCATGGTGTTCATGCTGCCGGCGTTGTTATTGCGCCTGATGATATTGTTAAGTTTGTTCCTCTAGAAGTAGCACAAAAAGGCACTATTGCTACGCAATATTCCATGGGTCCCGTAGAGGATCTTGGTCTTTTGAAAATGGATTTCCTTGGTCTATCTAACTTAACAACCATTAAAAATACTCTTCGTATTGTAAAAAAAGTCCATGGCAAAGATATTGAGATCAACGACATTCCACTTGATGACGCAAAAACTTTTCAATTGTTTCAAAAAGGTGATACAACAGGAGTTTTTCAGCTTGAGTCGGCGGGTATGAAGCGATATCTAAGAGAGTTAAAGCCTTCTGTTTTTGATGACATTATCGCCATGGTTGCACTATATCGACCTGGGCCAATGCAGTTTATTGATGAATTCATTGCAAGAAAGCACGGTCAAAAAGAAATTACGTTCATGCATGAGTCAATGGAACCTGCGCTAAAAAACACTTATGGGATTTTGGTTTACCAAGAACAAGTTATGCAGATTTCAAAAGAAATGTGTGGTTTTACAGGCGGACAGGCAGACACGCTTCGAAAAGCAATTGGAAAGAAAAAAATGGATGTCATGGCCAAAATGAAAATTGATTTTATCGAAGGTGCGATTAAAAACGTCGGCGCAGATCGGTTAATGATGGAGCGTTTTTGGAAACAACTGGAAGACTTTGCAGCATATTGTTTTAACAAGTCTCACGCTGCTTGTTATGGGTTAATTGCGTACCAGACGGCGTATCTAAAAGCTCACTACCCAGCAGCGTTCATGGCTGCTCTTATGACATCTGATTATGATGACACAGATAGATTAGCAATTGAAATAGCTGAGTGTCAACATATGGGCATTGAAGTGTTACCGCCGGATGTTAATGAATCGTTCCTAGAGTTTGCAGTAGTTCCAAAAAAGAATCAGATCAGGTTTGGTATGAACGCGATAAAAGGAGTTGGGACTGGTGCGGTTGAGGAGATATTACGTGCACGAAGTGAAGTGCCCTTTGAAAAACTAGAAGATTTCTTTAGAGGTGTGAATACACATATTGCAAACCGAAAAACTACCGAAGCTTTGGTTAAGTCCGGCGCTTTTGATAAGTTTGGAGATCGAATGAAACTCTACCATAATCTAGATAAATTAATTTCATTTGGACAACAAATTCAAAAACAAAAAGATAGTGGTCAAACCGATTTTTTTGGCGAGTTATCGGATCAAGCAACCACCAGTCTTTCCGTCGGGATAGAGTTAGAAGAAGGTCCTCCATACAATGAAAGGTTAGTGCTCCAATGGGAAAGAGAACTTATGGGAATCTTTTTGTCACATCATCCACTGGAGGCATTTGAAGTTATTCTAGAGGAAAAAGCGGTTCCGCTAAATTTTGTTTCAAAAGATTATCATAATAAAACAATTGAGACAGGTGGAGTAATTATTGATTTTCGTGAGATAACAACAAAAAATGGGAAGAAAATGGCATTTGTAAAAATTGCCGACAAAATAAACGAACGTGAGCTTATTCTTTTTCCAAGTGTTTATCAAGAAACAACAGGACTATGGGAAAAGGACAATGTTATTTTGGTTAAAGGCAAGATTAACGCCGAAGATCGTGATGGAAATATTACAGACGAGGCCAAGATATTGGTAGATGAAGCGCGAGAGATTACCATGGAACAAGCCAAGGCCTACCAAGCCACCGGCAGAAAACCCAAGAAAATAAGATCTGGTAACAAAAATCCGGTTCCTAAAACGCAAGTCCAAGATCAAAAAATATACGCAAAAATTAAGAGCACAGACGATGAAGAACTCCTCGGTCGGATAAAAGCAATTCTTGATGACAATCCTGGAGATACTGAATTTATTCTAGTCATCGGTGATGGCGACAATCGACAAGCCATTAAGCTTCCAAATAAAGTTGACAACAAAAAGACCTTACCGAGCCTCGTTGACTTAATTGGTGAAGATAACGTTAAGTTGAATTAAATTATTGATCCCTGGGACGAAGATAACAAGAACAACAGTACAAAGCCTGCAATCAGCGTTATATCGAATAGCGGATGGTGAAGTACGAATCGTTCACCTCGGCGGATAGCTCTTTTTAAAGAGAAAAGATTTTTCATAATCAACGTTCCAATGAGGACACCTCCAAGAAGTACAACAATCATTTGGATCTGCGGAATTCTGCCGCTACTCATGAGTTCTGCTAGAGAGATTGTTTTTGGTAGCCGTGACAAAGAACCAATGTTAGTAATTTTTTCTGACCCTGCACCAAGTATATTGTTTGTAACGCTTGAGGGGGTCCCGTACATGGCAACAACCACTGTATTTTTACCTTTTCCGTCGTAATTTGGCGAATTAGCATAGCCGAACCCCACTTCTTGGTAGTCCTTGTCTAATATGTTATCTTTGTGAGATTCGCTATTCATCCATCCAGCTATAACTTGTTCGGAGTTGCTAAAGCCGTAAGCTAAATTTTCTCCAGCTCTCGAGTACTTGTAGCCTTCATCGTTTACAAAAATCCATGGAGAACTGCCTTCTGGGGTCAAATGAGACCAATAATTTCGTTCAACCATGTCCTCGGCTTTTTCCCTAGCAGCCTCTGAAAGTTTGTCGTTAACTTCAAGTGCGTCTAAGTCATTATTAGTTCTTTGCCTGTTCGTTTCAATCAAAAGATTTTCCGAGCTCATCTCTGTTGAATATGGCAAAACCTGAGCAGTTGCCCCAAAAGGAATGCGAATGGGAATTAGAATAGAGAGAATTGCAAAAACTATCGATATGAGTGGAATGTACGGATAGTAATGTTTTAGGTAATCCTTTGATTGTTTATTTTTTGGCCGCAGATTCGAGTGGTGCCTTGTTTTATGAGCCCTTGTGGTAGGTCTCTTTTTTGCAGTTTTAACCATAGAAGTATTTTAGCACAACCACTTCGTGTTATGCTTCGCTATGATTTGAAGAAACGACAATGATAAAGTGCCATTGTTGCAGATTCAACAACATTGTAGGATTCTTTATCGCCATACATTGGAATTTCTACAATTTTTTCGCATTGATCAATTATTGTTTTTGAAATACCTTCAACTTCACGACCAATGATGATTGCAACTTTTCCTGGTGGTTTGTAGTCGGGAAGATCAATCGAGTTTTCGTGTTGTTCGAGGCAAATGATTTCAAAGCCGTCGTCAGCTAGTTCTTGAATAACATCTTCAATGTTCTCTGTATGTGACCAGCCTTTTCCTTTTTCAGCCCCCAGAGCTGTCTTTTTTATCTGGTTGTGAATTTTATTCGTCAGATGAGGCAATCGTATGTCTTTCTCTTTTTTAGGGTAGGGCGTATAGCCTGTCAACCAAACTTTAGCGTCTAATCCGTCAGCAGTACGAAGAAGTGAACCAACGTTATGGGTTGAACGGATATCATGCGCGATTATGACTATTTGTCTCATTCTTATAAAATTATACATCTGTACCCACTTCATTAACAGTGGCATTTGTGCTTAAATAAAGGTTATGGTTGATGAAAAACGAATCGAAGACGAAAAAAACACACAAAAAAGATCGCAGATCCTTGGATTCCCATACATTGACACGTCAAAGATACAAGCCAAACAGCTATACAAAGACTTATTGACAATACCCGAGCTTTACAAGCTTCGGATGATTCCAATAAATCAGTATCGAGGACATATTGACTTTGGTGTGACGAATACCACATCTCAGCAAACCATAAAAGAAGTTGAACGAAGATTTGCAGACTACGTGACTACTTTTTCACTAATCTCAGACGCAGGTTTTCAAGAGTATATGCGCCTTTACGACCCACCCAAAAAAGTTGAATATCAGGATATTGAATTAAAAGCTGCAGGTTCCGAGGAGCTAGTCAAAAAAGTATCAGCAACGTTAAATGAAGTTCGAGCAAATGACATGTTAGCCTATCTCGTTCAACAAGCTCATAAGCTCGGAGCGTCTGATATTCATATAGAGAACCAGCAAGAAAGCACAAGAATCCGTTTTCGAATCGACGGCGTGTTGCATCCAATTGCAAACATTTCTCATGAACGTACTCGTATGTTAATCTCGGCTGTTGCTAGTGCCGGTAATGTTTCAACTTCTGAAGAAAAATCTCAACAAGGTCATATTGCCCAAAAGGTTGAAATGGCCGATGGTTCAATTGTAAATGTGAATCTGCGACTAGAAACGGTAAAGGCTGTTTTTGGGATGGACGTAGTTATGCGATTGTTCAATATGCGATCGGACATGTACAACCTCGATCGTTTAGGTCTGAATCCGCACCACCGAAAAATTGTAAATGACATAATCCAAAAGCCTTCGGGACTCGTTCTAGCTGTTGGGCCGACTGGCTCTGGTAAAACAACCACGCTATATTCTATGCTAAACTCCCTAAATACTGATCTTCGGAAAATTATCACAATTGAAGATCCGGTTGAGTTTCAGTTTCCAGGGATTACACAGATTTCTATTAATTCTAAGACGGCTGAAGAGAGTAATTTTGCGGAAAGACTTCGAGCTGTACTTCGACTTGATCCAGATGTAATTATGGTTGGAGAAGTGCGTGACCTTGACACCGCCAGGACTGCCATGCAGGCCTCGCTGACGGGTCATTTGGTGCTCTCGACTTTCCACGCTAGCTCCGCAGCAGCTGCGATCTCAAGGCTGATGACGATAATTGGCGAGAATCCACTTTTCATTTCGGCCATCCGATTAGTCATGGCTCAGCGACTTGTACGAAAACTTGATCCAAATAGCAAAAAAGAATACACACCAACTGAAGCCGAACTAAAATATGTTAAAGAGACACTTGCAAAAATTAAAGGTGCTGAGCAAATAGAGTTAGAGCAGTACAAATTTTATCAAGCTGGCTCGAACGAAGAGAACCCATACGGGTATAAAGGTCAAATTGCTATTCGTGAACAATTTGTTATGGACTCTGAACTTCTGAAGCTAATCCAAAAAGGAAGCACCAACACAACGATTCAGGAAATTGAAGATGCTGCTGTAGAGTCTGGAATGATGACAATGCGCCAAGACGGCATCATTAAAGTCCTAAATGGCGAAACAACAATCGAAGAAGTCCTTCGCGTAATCGGCTAAACTATTACTTTCGCGATTTCTGGGACTAAACGATCGTCTAGAACTGACGGGATGATATTATCTGCTGAAGGGTTTTCGACCAATGACGCAATAACTTCTGCAGCTTTAATTTTATGATCATCGGTGATTGCTTTTACTTTATTGTCTAATGCTCCACGGAAGATTCCAGGAAAGGCAAGAGCGTTGTTAACTTGGTTGGGGAAGTCAGACCGCCCAGTTGCCATAACTGCAACGCCAGCTTCCTTTGCTTCGCCTGGCATAATCTCTGGCGTTGGATTCGCCATTGCAAATACGATAGGGTCTTTGTTCATAGTTTTTATCATTTCTGACTTTAGTAGTCCGGCTTTTGAAACGCCAATAAATACATCGGCGCCTTTTAATGCGTCCTCGAGCGATCCGTTTCTGCCTTCTTGGTTGAAGGATTTGATTTGCTCCTTGTACTTATTTAGATCGGATCTAGCTGGTCCGATAATGCCTTTTGAATCAACCATGACAATATCTTTGACGCCATATTTATTTAGAAGTTTTGCAATGGCGGTTCCTGCAGCTCCAGCTCCGACAATTACTATTCGTGAGTCATCAAGTTTTCGATTTGTAATTTTCGCTGCGTTAATCATGCCGGCGAGTACAACTACTGCCGTACCGTGTTGATCGTCATGAAATACAGGGATATCTAGCTTTGCTTTTAGTAGTTCTTCAATTTCAAAACATTGTGGCGCAGCAATGTCTTCTAGGTTTATTCCACCGAAGCCGGGTGAAATTGCTGATGCGGCTGCTATGATTTCATCCACACTGTGAACATTTAAAACTATGGGTACTGCGTCTATGTCTGCAAAGTGCTTGAACAGCATGGCTTTTCCTTCCATAACTGGCAGAGCGCCTTCTGGGCCAATGTTTCCAAGGCCTAAAACTGCTGAACCGTCACTGATGACGGCCACGCTGTTATTCGTCCAAGTATAATCACGTGTTTCTTCTTTATGCTCAGCAACGTAGGAAGATACAGCAGCTACACCAGGCGTGTAATAAGTTGAAAGTTTTTCCTTGTCATCAAGATCGTCCTTGAGACTAATTCCAATTTTGCCCCTAAGTTGTTTATGTTTTGCTAAAGCTAGCTTTGCGTAATCAGTCATTTATCCTCCTATAGATACTTATATCTTAGACTGCAAATGCCCAGTTCGCAATGGTAGGTACGAACTCCTTGCAACAGAGTGAAGATTAGTGTATACTTGGGCATTATGAGTAATTTAGTAAAAGAAGTTAGCGAGAGCTTTAAAAAGAAACAAGTAGTAGATGTCCACTCGGGCGACACTGTTCGTGTTCACCAAAAGATTAAAGAAGGTGAAAAAGAGCGCGTGCAGATTTTCGAAGGTTTGGTTATTCGAACTGATCGAAAAGATTCACAAACATCTACCATTACTGTTCGAAAGATTTCATCTGGCGTTGGCGTAGAAAAGTCTTTCCTGATGCACTCACCATTAGTTACAAAAGTTGAAGTTATTAAACGATCAAAAGTTCGACGAAAATACCTTAGCTATATGCGAGAATTAACAGGTAAATCTGCCAGACTTGCGGGTGTAAACTTTGATAAATCAATCAACGACATTCGTGATGAAGAAGCTGAAGCAGAGGAAGCTAAGCTAAAATCTGAAAAAGAAGAAGCTCACAAAGCCGTTGAAGACAAAAAAGCCAAAGAACAAGAAGCAATAGACAAAAAAGTTGCAGCTGCTACAGCTGATCGCGACCAGAAATAGCTCATTCTTAAATAGATCAAGTTTGATACACTAAATCTATGATTGGTGTTGATGAGGTTGGAAGAGGGTGTTATGCCGGGCCAATGTTGGTGGTAGCGGCACGCGTCCGAAAAATCTATACAATTGGACTCAAAGACTCCAAGAAGTTAACCCGAGAAGAACGAGAAGATTTGTTCGGAGATATTGTCAGCAAATTCGACCTAGGGGAAGGTTGGGTGCAACATCACGAAATAGATGCTTTAGGACTTACCAAGGCCACCAGACTAGGCGTACAACGAGCCTTAGACGGCATAAAAGCAAGGACAGACGAAGAGATTATCATTGACGGACATATTAATTATGCCAACAGTCGAGTTTATAGAAATTCAGTTTGTATGATAAAAGCCGACGATAAATGCAAAGAGGTGAGTGCTGCCAGTATTTATGCCAAAGTCACTAGAGATCGATATATGATGAACTTGGCTGCGAAGTATCCGCAATACGGTTTTGAGACGAATGTTGGTTACGGCACATTGCATCATAGAAAAGCCATGGAAATTCACGGACTTACCGATATTCATCGCCGGCTTTTCGCTCCTGTTAAGCAAATGGAAATTCTATGAGCACCGAGCTTGGCCAAAAAGCCGAGCGCATTGCTGGTAAGTTTCTTGAGAAAAACGGTTATGAAATTATTGAGTACAACTGGCGACTACCTCAATGCGAAATAGATATTGTTGCCAAAAACAACAACAGAGTATTCTTGGTAGAGGTTAAATACCGAAAAAATGAAAATTATGGTAGTGGTTTTGACTACATTACAACAAAGAAGCTCAAACAGATGCGCTTTGCAGCCAGTAACTGGAAAGCTTACAACAATTGGCGAGGTTCAGTGTTATTATCTGCAATTGAAGTTACAGGCAATCCACCAGAGGTATCTGCCTGCGTTTTAGATATTGGATAGCCAAACTTTGATGCTGGACGCATCACGGTTTCGCCAAGATATCCGTGCATCAATATCAGAAAGTCCAACACCGATATTTTTTTGGAGTACCTTGATGTCTTTTTTGTCGGCGAAGAAGTTTGAGTATTGCTTTTTTCCTTCAGTAGTAGAGATGACGCCAGCCATGTAAACTGGTAAGAAGTCGAATGATTTGCTGTTTTTAAAGACTTTATAAATGTACTCCCAGTTGTCTATGATGAATTGCCAAGTCGTGGCACGAATTTTGTAACTTCGTAGAAAAATTACTAACCAGCGCATTAGGTCTTGGTCGCGCACAAAACCGTTATCACCAATCGCAGTTTCGAGAATCCTTTTTGCAGCAGCAGGATCTTCGGTTCTACTTAATGCACTTGAAATATCTCCTTGAATATCCGGCAAGGCAGAAGAGTATTCTAAGAGGAGTTTATCTATACTATCTTTCGGGAAATGTTTGACCATTGTGCCCAGAATTGTTGGTCTTATTTCAGCCGGAAGGTCTGGAGTAGTATGTTTCAAAAAGTAATCGTGCGCCTCCGATATCACTTCCTTACTGTCAGAACTCAACATCATAGCAAGAGCAGTGTGTCTAAGTTGAATAGTATTTGGGTCATCATCCGTTTGCTCATCAAATCCAAGTTTAATAAAATTCGGCTTTGCAAGTTTAGATTTAAGCTTTTTCAAACTCGCTTCGGATTTACCGTCACCTTCAGTAAGCTGTGAAGCTGCGCCAATAATTCTAAGGATAAGACTCCAAACTGCATCGCGAGGTTCTTTCTCGGCAGTATCGATGAAATTAAGCGCTACCGTCAGGGAACTATCGCCACGTTTGGCAAGCATAAACATGTCGTTTAGGACATTAATTCTAGTCAATGAAGGAATTTCTTGACTGGCGAATTGTTTTTCAATCGCATCACGATGCTTCTTGTGCTCATATTTTACAAAGTAGTGCCCACTGGCGTCTTTGTTCAAAATTGCAAATTTGTCTTCAGTAGTTTTTAAGCTCGTAGTCTTTTTGGTTACAAGTTCAGCAGATAATTCTACAGATGAAAACATTGGAACCGGCCACAGACTGTCATCGTTTTTTGCGTCTAGAATATATCGTTCTTGATTTATTTCTACGGTTTTTCCAATTTGGTTAATATCGATCACCGGCATTCCTGATCTTTCTAACCAAGGAGTCATTAGTTTATCTATATCGTACGGCGTATTTTCTGATAAAGCTTCCCATAGGTCTTTTCTGGTTGCGTTCTTGTATGCGTATTTTTTAAAATAATCTTTTAACCCATCTCGAAAATTTTGTTCGCCACAATATTCAATAACCATTTTGATTAAGCGTGCACCCTTGGCATAAACAATTGCTGGATCAAATAAGGTTTCGATCAAATCAGGATCCTCGACCTCGACCGCCACAGCCTGAACATCTTTGTAGATGTCCCTAGAAGTAGCTGAAAGAATATCGACAGTAGCAAAACTTTCCCATTGTTTCCAATCGGGATGTATGTTGTCTAGTGCTATGTGTTCCATGATGCTAGCAAATGATTCGTTTAGCCAAAGATCATCCCACCACTTCATTGTGACCAAGTTCCCAAACCATTGATGAGATAATTCGTGGGCAATAACCATGGCAACAAATTGCTCGTTGCTGATTGATCGATTTTTCGGATCTGTTAAAAGGGCGGATTCACGATATGTAATGAGTCCCCAATTTTCCATTGCACCAGAATCAAAATCCGGTAAAGCTACTTGATCACACTTTTTTAAAGGAAAAGGAGTTTCAAAATACTCACTGAAGAAATCTATTACTTTTATTGCCTCGTTGTTGGCAAACTTCAGATTATCAAGTGGTTGCGCGGGTGTTGACCATGATCTGATCACGGTTCCATCGGCAGCCTTGCCTTCGACGTTTTGAAGCTGGCCAATGACAAACGCCAGTAAATATGTCGACATTATTGGTGTAGTTTCAAAGACGGTTGTAGTCATTTTGCCGTCATCGGTTTGCGAAGTTGGTTCAGTATTGGACAGGACTCGATCACCTTTGGGAGATTGCAACGTTAAGTCAAACGTTGCTTTAGCCTCTGGTTCGTCAATACATGGGAAAGCTTCTCGTGCGTGATGAGCCTCGAACTGTGTCGCTATTAAAAAGTCATCCTTGCCATCAACCGAAAAGTTGCATGGGTAGACGCCTTGCATATCTTTAGTAACAACTCCCGAAAACTCAATAGTAACTTCGTACTGACCAGGATAAATCATTGACTCACTATGCAAACGTAGTTCATGAAATTTATTATGATTGTTAATTCTTGCGACTTTGATGTCAAAACGTTTACCTTTGTCAAACTTTACAATTGTTGCGCTGGTTGTTTGTAAGGCATTTTGGTGGAAGGTAATTCTTTTACTAGGGCGACCAACTTTTCTTCCAGTTACTACTACTTTTCCAGTGAACGTTGACCCTGGTTTGTCGAATTTTAGTTCGAGTTTGTAGTTTTCTGGTTGAAATTGGTCGAATAGTCTGGTTGCTTTCTTACTCATGAATATTATTCTAACAAATTTTCATCTATTGACTAATTGGAAACGTTAATGTACTATTAAAGTGTATTAGTTCCGGCCGATTGGTCGGATTTTTTCATTCAATAAGGAGTATACAATCTGATGAATTTAGATCTAAAACAACTAGCCCAAGCAGTAAGAGTAATCGCAGAAGAGAAAAACTTGCCAGAAGATGATGTAAAAGACATCATCGAACAAGCACTTGCTGCAGCTTTTAGACGTGACTATGGAAACCGCGAGCAAGAAGTTCGTGCAACCATGAACATCAACACTGGCGACGTAGACGTTTACGTTTCTATGGAAGTTGTAGATAAAGTAGAAGACGAGGAAACTCAGATGTCTTTGACAAAGGCCCAAGCTATTCGAAAGAATGCAGTTGTTGGTGAAACTGTAGAAATCCATAAACCAGTAGAAGACTTTGGTCGTGTTGCGGCACAAACTGCTAAACAAGTGATTTTGCAGAAACTTCGTGAAGCGGAACGAGATATCGTTTTGAACGAATATGAAGACAAAATAGGAACAGTGATCAACGGAATCGTTTCAAGAGTTGAAGCACGTTTAGTACGACTTGATCTTGGAAAGGCCCAAGGAATCTTGCCGGCATCAGAACAAATTCAGGGCGAGCATTACTATCCTGGTCAAAGAATCAAAGTTTACCTAAAAGACGTCGAGAAAAGTAATCGCGGTCCTCAACTAGTTGTGTCACGTGGTAATACCGAATTCGTGAAAGACTTATTTGCCAATGAGGTTCCAGAAATGGAAGGAGGCGCTGTAGAAATCAAAGCGATAGTTCGTGAAGCAGGTGTTCGTACAAAGATTGCAGTTGCAAGTTCAGTTCAAGGAGTTGACCCAGTTGGAACATTCGTTGGTGGTCATGGAACTCGCGTTAATGCCGTCATGAGTGAAACTGGTGATCAAGAGAAGATTGACATAATTATATGGGATGATGATCCAAAGCAGTTCATTAAAAACGCCATGAGTCCTCTAAAGTCAGACCAAATCGTAGACGTAATCATAAATGAAAAAGACAAGAAAGCTACCGTAAAAGTTCCTGAAGACCAGCAGTCGATTGCTATCGGTCGAAGCGGACAAAACGTAAGACTTGCATCAAAAATATCAGGTTATGAAATTGATATTGTTCCTGCAAACGGAACTGATAAAAAGTCTGAGGATAAACCAGAAAAACAAGAAAAACAAGAGAAACAAGAGAAACAAGAGAAGGAAAAACCAATGGATAAAAAACCAGAGAAAAACAAGATTAAGCGTAAAAGCGAATTAGAATCCGATCTTCTAAGTGCCATCGAAGAGCACGGCGAAGAAACAGACAAAAGTTAGCACTCACGCTTGACGAGTGCCAACTAGTTCGATATCATAAAACCATGCGACTACAAAAGTTGCAAAGGAGTAGTTTTATATGCCACCAAACGCAGATGATATGCAAGAATTTTTAAATCACTTAACTGACAATGCTTTGCATAGTCTAAGGCACGCAGATACTATAGCTAGAAAATCAGGTAGTGCGTATATTGGTACTGAACATTTATTACTTGGAGTGCTTGCTCAAGAGCCTTCGATGGGTTCTAAGATACTTGAAGATTCAGGGATTACTCTTGATAGAGCACGATTAGCACTTAATTTGGATCCAAAAAGTAAACCACTAAATATGGTTGGTAAAGGTCTAAGCGAAACTGCCAAACTAACTCTGAAAATGGCGTTCGATACATCTCAGGATTATGGTCAAGATTATTGTGGAACCGAGCATATTCTGTTTAGTATATTGTCCCAGAAGAACGCCCGAGCAACGGTTTTGCTTCGTGATATGAAAATCGATGTTGACAAGATTACTGATGAGCTAGAAGGCTTTATGAACCGTGAGCAATCCAATAAAGGAGAAAGCTCGACAACAACCAAGCGTCGATCAAAAAGGACAAGAAGAACTGCTTTAGACTTTTTTGGAACAGATATGACAAAACAAGCAAAAGAAGACAAGCTTGACCCTGTAGTTGGACGTGATGCGCAAATTAGAAGAGTAATTACAGTACTGAATAGACGAACAAAAAACAACCCTGTACTAATTGGTGAGCCAGGCGTTGGAAAAACTGCGATAGTTGAAGGACTTGCCCAAAGGATTGTCTCTGAAGATGTCCCGGACTCATTATTAGAAAAAAGAATCATTATGCTTGACCTTGCGGGAATGATTGCCGGTACAAAATATCGTGGTGAGTTTGAAGAAAGATTAAAACGCGTCATGGCTGAACTCGACCAAGATAAGAACGCGATTGTATTCATTGATGAGATGCATCTTCTTGTTGGCGCTGGCGCTGCAGAAGGAGCGATGGACGCAGGCAACATACTCAAACCAGCACTGGCTCGCGGAAAAATACAAATGATTGGTGCAACAACGACCGATGAATATACAAAACATGTTGAAAAAGACGCTGCTTTAGAGCGACGTTTCCAGCCAATTCAGGTTCCAGAGTCAACTCCTGGCGAAACTTTGTCCATCCTTAAAGGTTTAAGAAAACATTATGAAAAATTTCACAATGTAAAATTCCCTGACGAAGTGTTAGAAGATACTGTCACGTTAGCCAAAAGGTACATAAACGACCGTTACATGCCCGACAAAGCAATTGATTTAATGGATGAAACTGCAGCGCATCTTCGCCTAGATAAAGGCCGGACTCCTCCAGAAGTTCGAAAACTTCAAAAAGAGCTTAATCTGGTGAACAACAAAATTGAGGAATCAGTAGAAAAAGAAGATTACCAAAGTGCCGCAGAAAGCAAACAACGAGCTAGTCAGATCATGGAAGATCTTAAAAAGCTAAAAGCTACAGAAAAAACTTTACGGGCAATAACAATAAATTGCGACGATGTTGCCGAAACAGTTTCAAGAATGACAGGCGTTCCTGCTTCGAAAGTTATCAAATCTGAAGCGAAATATTTATTGAATCTTGAAAAGACACTTTCGAAGCATGTCATTGGCCAAAAAGAGGCAATCGATGTTGTCTCAAAGGCCATTCGCCGCAACAGATCAGGAATTAGCAACGAAAAACGACCTATCGGTTCATTTGTATTTCTTGGCCCAACCGGTGTAGGTAAAACGGAAACCGCCAGGGTTCTTGCTAGTGAATTTTTTGGTGGTGAAGACAATTTAGTTAAAATCGACATGAGTGAATTTTCTGAAAAACACACAGTATCCAGGCTAGTCGGTGCTCCAGCTGGTTATGTAGGCTTTGATGAAGGCGGCCAGCTAACTGACAAAATTAGACGACAACCGTATTCGTTGGTATTGTTTGACGAGATTGAAAAAGCGCATCCAGAAGTGTTTAACATGTTGTTACAAATTCTAGAGGATGGGTATTTGACTGATGCAAAAGGTCGTAAAATTGATTTTAGCAACACCATTGTAATCATGACGAGCAACATTGGGGCAGAGAAGCTACAAAAAGAAGTTACTCTTGGTTTTGGCGCAGAAAGTAAAGCAGACAAGGAAAGTCTGAAAGCCTTACATATTACCAATGAAGAAAGGGTAATGGAAGAAGTTAAAAAACTGCTACGCCCAGAACTTATAAACAGAATAGATAAATTCGTAGTATTTCATGCTCTTTCAAAGAAAGAAATATTGTTGATTTTAGATCTTCAGATCAAAGAACTACAGGAACGCCTACGGAAGCAAGGTGTGGCGATCAAGCTGAACACCTCCGCCAAGAATTATATTATTGATAAAGGATATGATACCAAATATGGCGTACGACCAATGCGTCGAGTAATCCAAGACACATTAGAAGACCAGATCGCTACCGGATTATTATCCGCTGAATATTCAAAGGGTGACATTATTGTAGTGAGCGCAAAAAGCCACAAATTGACCTACAACATTGAACGCGAATAATCCGCTATAATATAACGCGTGACACATAAACTACGTAGATTATTTGGACAATTCTTAATGATTACTGTTGTTGGTGGATTTGCAGTATTCGCAATGTTTCGAGAACAAATTTCAGACTGGCAAAGATTAAGAAGCTACGAACCACCGATATCAATACAGCGTCTTTCAGACAATATTGATTTTACCGAAAAAGGTGAACGATTATTCTATCTTGGACAACCTGTAATAATTGCTGATCCTACCACTTTCAATAAAAATTGTGACATTGATGAATTTTCAATTATTCTTGGATGTTTTGTGGATGATAAAAATATTTATATATTTCTTATCAATGATAAAAAACTATCCGGCATAGAAGAGGTCACAGCCGCCCACGAAATGCTACACAATGCCTACTCAAGATTATCGGTAGAGGAGAAAGGAGTTCTTGACACGCAACTACGCAGTGCTTACAAAAATCTAAAAGACAAACGACTCAAAGAAACAGTAGATTCTTATGAAAAAGCAGATCCGCTTTCGGTCACAAATGAGTTGCATTCTTTGCTTGGAAGCGAAATAAGAAATTTGCCCAAAGAGCTTGAAGATTATTACTCCCAGTATTTCGATGACAGGTCAAAAGTAGTAAGTCTTGCTGAAGGCTACTCAGCAGAATTTACTTCAAGGGAGAATCGTATAGATACGATCGACAAAAGATTAAAAGTACTACAAACCCAAATTGATGTAAATAAACAACGAATAAACGAATTGCAGTTGCTTATACATGCAAAAGAAAGAGATTTGGATGTACTTCTGGATCAAGACAATATATCTGTCTACAATGCCGACGTTCCAACTTTTAACTCCTTGGTAAACGAACATAATTCGATTGTGAATAGTGCACAAAACATGATTGAAGAGTTTAACTCATTAGTGAGAGAACGTAACTCTTTGGCCGTCGAAGTACAAAATTTAATTAAGTCGATTGACAGTACTACTGAATTAATTAACTAGCTTGAGCTTGTGACTGGGCATAAAACCAGCTACCATTTGATTAATGGGTATCAAAAAATCATATATTTGTAGCAATTGTGGAGCGCAGTCCAGCTCTTGGAGCGGAAAGTGTTTTTCTTGTGGTGAATGGAATACCTTAGAAGAAACAATTACTGAAACTGGAACAACCTCAAAAGTCAGAGGATCATCTAAAACCGCGCTTACAATTGTTGACTCAAAAGCTGCTGCCAATAATGATCAGCCGAGGCTCACTACTGGGATTAAGGATCTTGACATGGTTTTTGGCGGCGGACTCGTTCCTGGTTCTGTCGTCTTGATCGCTGGTGAACCAGGCATCGGAAAGTCAACTTTACTCCTGCAAATAAGTAGTAATATTTCAAAAAACCATAGGGTTTTGTATGTTAGTGGTGAGGAGTCGACACACCAGGTGGGAATTCGAGCCAAAAGGCTGGGAGTAAGCGATGCAAAACTATCAATTGCAGCATCGAACAATGCCGAAGAAATTGCAAGTGAAGTCAATTCAAAACATTTTGAAGTTGTGGTCGTAGATTCAATTCAAACAGTTGGGTCCGAGAAGTTGACTTCGAACCCGGGTTCAATCAGTCAGATAAATACTGCAACAAATTTGTTGATAAATAGTGCAAAATCTTCAAATACAGTTGTGATTATTGTTGGTCATGTGACCAAAGACGGGACGATTGCTGGCCCGAAATTATTAGAGCATTTGGTAGATTCAGTATTTCAAATTGAGGGTGATAAATTCGGAGGCTTTAAAATACTCAGATCTGTTAAGAACCGTTTTGGCTCAACAAACGATGTTGCACTTTTTGAGATGAATGAAAAGGGAATGGAAATAATCACAAACCCAAGTAAGGCGTTATTGAGTGAACGACAAATTACGGATGGATCGATAGTATTTGCGGCAATGGAAGGCTCCAGACCAGTTCTGGTCGAGGTACAGGCACTAGTTAACCCAACAAACTACGGTTATCCAAAGCGTGCAGCCTCTGGCTTTGATTTAAACCGACTAAACCTACTTGTAGCCATGTTAGAAAAAAGAACGAAGCTTCAGCTTAGTGATAAAGACATTTACATAAACATTGTCGGTGGGATCAAAATTCGTGAACCTGCTATTGATCTTGCGATCTGTATGGCGATTGCAACCGCTTCAAAAGGAATGATTCTAAAACAAAACTTGGTCGTGTTTGGTGAAACAGGTCTAAGCGGTGAGGTTCGGCAAGTTCCGTTTATTGAAAAACGCGTAAAAGAAGCATTAAAGATGGGGTTTGAAGGTGCTTTGGGTCCAAAAATTAGACACGGGACAAAACCTGCAAACTATGAACAAGTTGATCATGTACGAACTTGCCTGAACAGTTTTCTTCAGAACTAACCCTTTGTAAAGGTTGTTGAAGCCGTTTCGCCGTCGTCGTCTTCGACTTTTACAACAAACACTGTACCTTTTGGTCCCGGTGTTGGAACCACACAACTATTACTGCTAACTCCATTACATGTTGGAACAACTGATCCATCCACGTAAACTTTGTAAGGCGCTGTGCCTCCAATCCAGGATATTGTAGTAGTGCCGCCACTGGGACTACCTGGATTATTTACTGTGAAACTGCCTGTAGAGGTAATAGTGGCCTCGTCAGATGCGCTGTAGAGTACACTGTCAACGACGGTAGCCGTGAGGACCTTTGACCCTGTGAAGTTAGCCTTGTAGCTGAAGGAATAGCTGCCTTGAATGCCAAACGATTTAATGACATCACCACCAACCGAGAAATCAACTTTGCCTTTAAATTTGGACGAATCTAATGGGTGCGTTCCCTGAGAAACTGAAGCGCTGACTGTGTAGTTGTTTCCGCCTTTGGGTGTCACTACCAGATTGATGCCTGGCTTCTTGTCGTTGCATTTGTGGATATCATCATCTTCATCTGTATTTGCTCCGCCGACACCAGAGAATGGGTCTGAGGAGAATTTATCTGCCGAAGCTTCTCTGGTTTCTTCTTTAGCGAGATCTGGAGTACATTCGGTAGCACGTTTTTTGCTTACTTTATCGATGACAACTTTTTCCTGTGATACATCGCCAGGTTTTTTATACCAAGAAGGGAATAAGTCAGTGGACGGACTTGGCTCGATCGACGAAACTCCAACGTGATTTCTAACCACATATGCAGGCAATTCTTGAACACCTGCAGGGCGTTGCCAGTCAACAGGTTCTTTCCCATCGTGGATCCGCGTCATGATCCCAGACCAAATAGGTTGGGTCATGGACTCCATGAAACCACTTAGCTCAACTCTTCTTGTATGATGCCCTACCCAAACACTGGTAGAGTATTTTGTCGAATATCCCGTTAGCCAACCATCCTTGTTATCGTTGGTAGTACCGGTCTTTAATGCAAAGTTCCAACCATTGTAATCATGACTCTTTTTTGACATATAACTAGCCCTTGGATCGCTCAGCATGTCTGAAATGATGTAAGCAGTATCGGGTCGAATTACTTGTTCACCTTTTTCTTTCTTCCACTCCCAAACAGGTTTTCCACCCGAGTCTATAATCTTTTCAATGTAGGTTTGCGGAATGTTGACACCGCCTCTAGAAATTGAAGCTTGCGCATGCACATGCTCGTCAAGACGCAAGAAAGCTCCGTCGCCGATTGCAGAACTGGCGTAACACTGGGATTCTTTAGTCAACATATCATCGGCAAAGCATTTATATCCACTCTTAAGTCCCAAAGATTCCGCAGTTTCAATTGTTTTATCAATCCCAGCAATGAGCATAGCTTTAATGGCCGGGACGTTTCTGGATCCGCCCAGTGCGTATCGTAGTGAAAGTGGTCCAGGATATCTGAAGTCATAGTCGAAGAGACAATTACCACCGTTGTCCGGTCGGTTCTTGTTAGTACATGGATAACCTTCTAGCGGGCCTTGTGTGTCATACAATACAGATCCCGCACCAGTGTTATTTGTGTTTTCCATCATGGCGATATAGTCGTAGGGTTTAAAACTTGAACCTGGAGGTAAACGAAGCCTGGCATAATTGTTTTGGCCGTAATCTTTATTAGTGAAATCAGAACCACCAACAAGAGCACGCATTTTACCTGTTTCAACTTCTTCAACGGCAGTTGATGCTACGTCTCCACCTTGATTACGCACTTGAATAACGCCGTTGTTAATTTCTTCTTCGGCTATTTTTTGGAGTTCTAGATCTAGAGTTGTTGTAACTTTCCAGCCTCCCCGTTGAATGGTTTCTTCGCCGAACTGTTCTTCAAGTTGGCCTTTGGCTGTCAAAACAAACCACGGAGCTTTGATTCCGTCGAACTTTGGAACTACAGAATGGACTTTCGAAACTGTTTTAATATCTTTCGCAGCATTTCTTTCATCGTTCGTAATATAACCTTCATCATGCATTTGATCGATAATATAATGCTGACGACCAACTAGGGCTTCTTCCTCATAAATTGGACCATAAGGAGAATAATACGATGGAGACTTAGGCATGGCAGCCAAGAACGCCGCTTCGTCTATTGTTAAATCGATTGCGGATTTTTGAAAGTAATCTCGTGTAGCAGTTTCAACACCGTATTGGACGTTGCCGTAAGGAGCGGTGTTTAGATAACCATTTAGAATTTCTTCTTTTGTGTAGCTTCTTTCAAGCTCGACGGCCAAAATCACTTCTTTAATCTTTCTGGTAACCGTACGTTCTTCAGACCAATTCTGTGTCAGTTTCACTAATTGCTGAGTAATTGTTGAGCCACCTTGTGTTGAGCCACCAACAACGTTGTTGTAAGCAGCTCTTGAAATGCCTTTAAGGTCAAATCCGCCGTGTTCAAAGAATTCTTTGTCTTCAGCTGATATAGTTGCATCTTTCATGTTTTGAGAAATTTGGTCGTATTCCACGGGAGTTCTTTTGACAGCGTCGTAGTCTTCCCAGAGTAAGACTTTGCCCGAGTTATCATAGTACTGGATAGATCCACCGAGGTTATATCCGGAAATTGTTCGAAGGTCAGGTAAGTCTTTTCTGAAGTAGCTAAAAACTCCAACAAGAAATAGGAATCCAAATATGAACGAGATTCCCATAAGTTTAAGTGCCATAACGGCGCCTTCTCTAGAAACCCAGTATGCATAAAGTCGACTTGGATGAAGTATCCACAAGAATCTTTGTACGCGTCCTTTTGGAGCTCCAGCAAGTCTTACGGCCTTTCTCTTTGAAGAGCCATCTTTGCGCATTTTGTTGCGATCAAACAGAGAACGACGAACCTTTATCGATTTGCCTTTTCTTGTAGTAAACGTATTTTTTTGAACTCGTGACTTTTTAGCCATTAATCATATACTCCGCTAACTTATGTATTATAGCAAAAATGACGCATATTCTAGTACTAAATTTGTACAGAGGTCATGCGTGCATAAATTAATAAGTTGTGTATAATTTACAGATAACAGGAGAAAAAATGACATTATCAGAAGAACTTAAATGGCGCGGATTCATTAATCAGACAACGATTAAGGATCTCTCTTATTTAGACGATAACAAACTGACTTTTTACCACGGTTTTGATGCTTCGGCTGATTCTCAGCAGGTAGGCAACCTAGCAGCGATGATGTTAGACAAAGCATTTATGAGACATGGCCATAAAGCTATACTTTTAGCTGGTGGAGCTACGAGCCTAATCGGTGATCCAGGCGGAAAAGATAAAGAAAGACAGCTTCAGTCTGAAGATCAGATAGCAAAAAATGTTGAAGCAGCAGAAAGACAATTAAAAACAGTTTTTAATGAGCAAAAATTCACAATGGTAAATAACATTGATTGGTTCAAGGATATGAATGTGATGGAGTTTTTACGCGATGTGGGTAAACACTTCTCCATGACACCATTAGTTCAACGCGATTATATTTCACAGAGAATGGGCGAAGGTGGTGTTGGAATTAGTTACACAGAATTTAGCTATACGTTGCTCCAGGGTTACGATTTCTTGCACCTATATAAAGAGCACGGCTGTACTTTGCAAATCTCTGGCGCCGATCAGTGGGGTAACTGCCTCAGTGGGATTGATTTAATTAGAAGAGTTGAAGGCGAAGAAGTCCATGCTATGACAATGCCTTTAATAATCAACAAGGCTACAGGTAATAAATTTGGAAAGTCTGAAGAAGGAGCAGTTTGGTTAGACCCTGCAAAGACCAGCCCTTACGACTTTTACCAGTTTTGGTTGAATGTTGACGACGAGGGCGTGGAAGACTACTTAAAGATATTCACAGAACTTGATAAAGAGAAAATCGACACAGTTATGAAAGAGTTTAAATCAGACAAATCTTCAAGGTCTGCACAAAAAACGTTGGCCGAGGAGGTTACAAGGCTGGTGCACGGAGACGATGAAGTAAAGAAGTTGACTACGAAGTTAATTTTCAATGCAAATGAATATAAGAAAATGAGCGAAAAAGAGATTAATGCACTCTCAAGGAGTGTTGAGGTTTTTGAATCTAACTCGAATAATGTAATTGAACTACTCGCTGGTTCTGGATTAACTCAATCAAACTCGGAAGCAAGAAGATTGATCGAAAGCGGAGGAGTTACGGTTAACGGTTTAAAAGCTTTATTAGATAAAGAACTTACAAGTAACGACAATGTACATGGTTATGTAGTCCTTCGAAAAGGAAAGAACAAACAAGTTTTGGTAAAACGAAGTTAATCATCTAGAATTTAGACATGACAAAGGCAAAATCAAACAAAAGAAAAGCCGACCAGTATAACGACCCAAAGCATAACTACAAAGACTATTGGGACGGCCGAGATTACGAGCACGCATCTGAAGAGAATGCCATCCAGAGACTACTTAAGGGCAAGCATTACAAGAAAGCCATTGATATTGGTGGCGGTTTTGGAAGACTTTGCGTACTGCTTAGAAACTATGCCGATGATGTTACTTTGGCTGAACCTTCCCAGCAGCAGTTGGATATTGCAGAAGACTTTCTGAAGAATTATTCCGATGTTCACCAAATAAGAATGCAAGCTGATGACCTTAAGTTTAAGGACGAGTCGGTGGATCTAATCACAATGGTTAGAGTTATGCATCACTTACCAGACCCAAGCTTGGAGTTTAGTGAGATAGCGAGAGTCCTAAAAGACGATGGAACGTTGATTTTGGAAGTTGCAAACTACGCTCACGGGAGAAACAGAATAAAGCACGCAGTGAAGTTTAAGAGGATGCCAGTAGAACCAATAGATATCAGATCCGAGGAAAATCAGAAGGAAGATGAGATACCATTTGTAAATCACAATCCTAAAACGGTAATCAAGCAACTAGAAGCTGCAGGGCTTAGCGTAGATAGGGTGTTATCTGTATCAAATCTAAGAAGTCCAAGCCTGAAGAAGATATTCCCAGCTAGCATCATGCTGTCGGTGGAGAAGTTTTTACAAAGACCCCTTGCCAAGACATATTTTGGCCCAAGCATTTTCTTCTTAGTCAAAAAAGTTTAAAAGAACACATACAATTTAATCAAGGAAAACATATGAAAGAAGTAAACTACGTCACAGGAAATGACTATAAATTTTCGGAGGCTGTGCATCAGCTGAAGAAGCACAACATAAAACCAAAACAGATCAAACTAGATATTGATGAGATTCAAGAACAAGGCAAGCTTGTAGCAATCGACAAAGCCAGGAAGGCCTACGAGATAACAAAAAAACCGATACTAGTAAACGACGCCAGCTGGGAGATTCCAGCATTGAACGGATTTCCCGGACCATATATGAAGGATGTCCAAGATTGGTTCAGTACGAAAGATTTCATCAACCTCATGAGAGATCAGGAGGACAGAACCGTTTTGATAATTGAATATTTAGTATACAAAGACGCCAACACGGAACATGTGATAGAGCACATATATAAAGGGAAGATAGTTGAACCGCGAGGAGGAGACAAAGTTAAAGCCAATAGTATCGAAAAGGTGGCTGAGTTCAATGGCAAAACGCTGGCCGAACATCACGATTCAGGCAAATTGGTTCATAATTTTGATTCTGGACATTCCCTGTGGGATGTTTTTGCAGAGTGGTACAACAACTTTTCGGGCTAGTCCGCTATAATAGAGGTAATGACAATAGATTCGCCGATTGACGAAGTCAAAGGGGTGGGGCAATCGTTACAAAAAAAATTCAACCAACTCGGGATTTACTCGATTGGCGATCTGTTAGACTATTACCCATATAGATACGAAGATTATTCAAATTTACTGCCCATTGCCAAGATTCGTCCAGGCGATGTCTCAATTCGTGTTGTCATAAAACAAAGCAAAGGCAGATGGATAAGAGGCGGTCTTCATATTACCGAAGCTGTCGTCAGTGATGATTCCGGTAGTGTAAAAGTTGTTTGGTTTAACCAGCCTTACCGCGAGGCATCCATTAAGCATGGAGAAGAATATTTTTTGTCTGGGAAGCTAGAGTATAAAGCTTCTAGGCTTTCGATTAATAACCCCTCGTTAGAATTGGTTTCAGACTTTCCAGTGAATACAGCCAGGATCGTTCCGGTTTATCGACAATCAAAAGACACTAAATCTACATTACTTCGAAGATCTTTAAGAGCTTGCTTCCAGTCTACGAAGACTATTGA
>JALYPT010000040.1 GCA_030856205.1 bacterium
ATCGCGGTTCTTAATTTTGTTTCCGATCCAGGCCCAATCTTTTTCCGACAAGAAAGAATCACACGATACGGAAATAAGTTCAGAATTTTTAAGTTCAGGACGATGTATAAAAAGTTTAGTGGGACGACTCCAGAAGAAGCCTTTGAAATGATCGACAAACCAGGACTTGCCAAAAAATATCGGGATCAAGGCGATCAACTACAAAGAGACCCCCGTGTTACTCCGTTTGGTCGATTCTTACGACGAACCAGTCTTGATGAATTACCCCAACTCTTTAACGTAATCAAAGGCGATATTAGTTTAGTTGGGCCGCGTGCTTTAATCCCTCAAGAGATTGAAGGCGCCGAAGGAAAACACCGAATCATCAGTGTAAAATCCGGTGTGACTGGACTTGCGCAGGTATCTGGACGACGCAACATCAGCTTTGAAGAGCGCCGAAAACTAGACGTCTACTACGTTCAAAACTGGACTTTTTGGATGGACGTAGTAATCCTCTTCAAAACTATCCGCGTCATAATCACCGGTTCAGGAACAAATTAATGGCCAAGAACCTTAAGGTAGCAATTGTTCATGACTGGTTGGTTGGTGGGGGGGCGGAGCTTGTTGTTGAACAACTTCACAAGATGTACCCGAATGCGCCGATTTACACATCTTATGCTACCGATGAGTGGCGTGAGCGCTTAGACAACAAAGTTGTAACTGGGCATTTACAAAAACTTGGTGGCCTTCGGAAATACATTTCTGTGCTTAGAATTCTTTGGTTCACTCATTTGAAGTTGGATGATTTTGATTTGGTACTTAGTAGTTCTGGCGCCGAGGCAAAGGGTATTAAAACTAAGGCACGTCATATTAATTACTGTCACGCGCCGACGCATTATTATTGGAGTCGTTACGATGAGTATTTGGCAAATCCGGGTTTTGGCCCGTTTAACTTTTTGGCTCGGCTAGGTCTGCGTCTTTTGATTCGTCCGTTGAAACGATGGGACAAAAAAGCAGCTGGCCGGCCTGATGTAATGATTGCGAATTCGACTCATATTCAAAAAGAGATTCAGAAATACTACGGGCGAGATTCTGTTGTTGTGCACCCGCCGGTGAATGTTGAGAGATTCAAAAACTCAAACAAGGAACGTTCAGGTTTTGTGGTGGTTGGACGGCAAACTCCGTACAAACGAATGGATTTGGCAGTGGCTGCTTGTTCTGAACTTGGTCTGACTTTGAATGTTGTTGGACGCGGACCGGACAATGTTCACCTGCGCACCATGGCTGGACCAACAATAAATTTTGACGTTGAGGCTAATGACAAAAAAGTAGTCGAATATTTGTCGCACGCCGAGGCCTTCATTTTCCCTGGCCTCGATGATTTTGGAATTTCTGCAGTCGAGGCTTTGGCCGCTGGAACTCCTGTGATTGCCTACAAAGCTGGTGGAGCTTTGGATTTTGTAGAACCAGGAAAAACTGGTGAGTTCTTTGAATCGCAAACATCCGACTCGTTAGTTAAGGTTTTAAAAAAAATTGACGCTAGCAAATACAAACATTCCGAAATTGCCAAGTACGCCACTCGGTTTTCCGCTCAAAACTTCCGTGGCAAAATGTTTCAACTAATCAACGAGAAAGCCGAAGATGGATGAAAAATTACGAGCTATTTTTGAAGCAAAAAATTTAAGGTAAAAATTCGGCAGAATTGGCTAACTCTAGATAGTCATTGATTTTTTGCTGGTCGCCGTCTGTGAAGTACCGCATGAGGAATATATTTTCTTTATCGTAAATAACAGTGTAGTACCTGATATCGTTCGGGCCATACACTACTTTCCTTACCCTGGCATCCAACCCGTTAATCGGCGAATCATCAGTTGAAACCTGTTCTGCTATTCCTTCGGCTACATATGTGCTCACCCATTCGTCTAGGTTAAGATTACTTTTTTCAAATATACTTATGTGGATGAAATCGTTATTTAGTTCATTGAAGGTATCTGGTCCATCAACAGCAGCCAAAATAACTTGGTCTATACA
>JALYPT010000005.1 GCA_030856205.1 bacterium
ATTTTGAACAGTTAGTTGGAATGGATGGCCTCGTTTGGCTAGCAGACAATGGCTACGGTGGAGATTTACAAAAAGCTTTCATGAACGTCTCCGCACTTGGGTTTAGTACCAAGGACCTTGGTTGGCAACAGTTTCATGGTTCGACGGCTGAGATGAGACATCAGAAGCAGTTTATCTCAGACAATTTTGAACAACTAGTTGATACAGATGGTTACGTTTGGTTGGCAGAAAATGGATATGGCGGTGATATGGCAAAAGCTTTCAAAAACGTCTCGGCACTTGGGTTTAGTACCAAGGATCTTGGTTGGCAAGCGTTTCTCGGATCAACAAACGAATATCGAGCTAGTAAACTTTCTAAATAACTATCACATGTGTGATATAATTATCGTCTATGACCACAGCAAATGAAAAAATTGCATCATTAATTTACCAGATACGAAAAGACCGCGGACTCACTCAAGCAGAGTTTGCAAAACAACTTAAGACCAGTCAGTCGGCCGTAAACCGAATCGAACACGGAGGGCAAAACCTAAGCATCGACATGCTGGCAAGAATCAGCGACGTACTTAATAAACCATTGATTAGCATCTCGGATAAAGCAGTTAACCTACGAATACATGGCGGAAAAGAGCTCAAGGGCGAGATTGAACTTAAGCGTTCAAAAAACGCAGCCGTTGCACTATTGTGCGCAAGTATACTCAACCGTGGTGTCACAAAGTTTAAATCATTCCCTAGAATCGAAGAAGTTTTTAGAATCATAGAAGTACTCCAATCGATTGGCGTTGAAGTTAAATGGAATAAAAATAATGATATTGAAATCAGACGCCCTGCTAAACTTCAGCTAGAAAATATTGATGCAAAAGCCGCCCGCAAAACTCGATCAGTACTTATGTTTCTTGGACCCCTGCTACACGAATCAAAAGATTTCAAAATTCCATACGCCGGTGGATGCAAACTTGGACTTCGAACAGTCTCACCTCATCTTTTTGCATTGCAAGATTTTGGAATGGATATTGAAGCAAAGATTGGTTTTTACAAAGTCAAAGCCAGAAAGAAAAAACCCGAAGAAGTTGTACTTTACGAGTCGGGCAACACAGTCACAAATAACATTCTGATGGCCGCTGCAAGAACAGAAGGCGTTACCAAAATCATAGGCGCCAGTGCCGACTACATGGTCCAAGATCTTTGTTTATTCCTGATGAAGTTGGGCGTAAAGATAGAAGGCTTTGGAAGTAATGTCCTAATAGTTCACGGTGTAGGTGGAAATATAAAGAAAAACGCAACCTACGCTCCAACTGAAGACCCGATAGAGGCAATGTTCTTTGTTTCGGCAGCCATAGTTACAAATTCAAAACTAACAATAAAACGAGTTCCGATAGATTGGTTGAAACTGGAGTTTTTGAAGCTAGAAAAAATGGGGCTGAAGTACAAAGTTAACAAAGAATATTTGGCGGACAATGGCACAATCTCTCTCATTGACGTGACCATTGAAAAACACAATCACAAGCTCCTGGCTCCGGCAGAAAAAATTCATCCTAATTTATGGCCGGGAATTAACCCAGATAACATTCCATATTTTGCTTTGATTGCGACAGTTGCGCACGGCAGAACTTTAATCCATGATTGGATGTTTGAAAACCGCGCAATTTACTTTACCGAACTAACGCGAATTGGAGCAAATGTTGAATTGGTTGATCCGCACAGGGTTTATGTTTCGGGACCAACCAACTTTACTGCTGCAGACCTTGTAACGCCTCCTGCTCTGCGACCAGCAAGCTTGTTGCTAATAGGCATGATGGCGGCAAATGGCGTGTCAACACTGCGAAATGTTTACACAATCAATCGAGGCTACGAAGATCTTTCTGCTCGCCTAAATAGCATCGGCGCAAACATTGAAGTCATCCACGAAATTTAGTTTTGTATTTTAGAAATAACTTTTTTGATATCGTTTTGTTTTGATAGTACGGCTTGAAAAGATCGCCGTGTTTTGAACTGCCAGAATAAAGTTGCACTGGTATGTTTACTAGGCCAAAAGTCAATGATCCATTCCAGATTGATCGCATAGTTCAATTATTCAACACTTATGCTTATCGAGAAGTTTTTGGAGCCCAATCTGTTAGTGGTAGTGCTATTTACAACACAACCTTAAAAAGATTGCAATGAAGCCAGCAAGCCGATATATTAATACTTATGCATAGGTGGGTGTGCTCTATTATTTTTATAAGGAGGGTTAGATGTCACATCCAACAAACGTTTTACAACAACAAAATTATATGCCAGCATTTATTGCAGCATTAATCGCACTAGTTATAGCAATTCCGCTAACAATTTTTGCGACAATATTATTGCTAAGACCGTCTTTTGCAAACGCGGGTGAATTCAATCAAAACGCAAACACAGGTGTACAGTACGTTCCTGTTGCAAGTTCAGTAACTGGTAACTGTAACGATGAAAGCCTAGAAGTTGGAGAAGGTTCTTCTGTTGGAGCAAGTTCAGCGCTACCTACAATTGGATCAACTGGTTCAATTACACAAAACCAATCTGAAGATAATTCTGTGGTTAATAACTATTCATACATTGATAGCTTCAACACTGCAACCGCGTCTGGCCGTTCGACAGTCAATACTGGAAGTGGTGTAGCATCAAGCTCACACAATGAGGAAGACAATGACACTACAGTCATTACCGACAATTCAGACAACAGCGTCAATAACTCAGACAATAGCATTAATACTGACAACTCTGACAATCGAATCATCACTAACATCGATAACTCAGACAATAGAGTTATAACAGTAGATAATACTGACAACAGTATCAATATCTCGTTCAACACAACACCATAATAGATCACAAACTCTGATTTTATTCGATAATTAGTTATGGGGTGCCTGATGGGTCTCGAACCCACGACCTCTGGTACCACAAACCAGCGCTCTAACCGACTGAGCTACAGGCACCACAAAACCAAATGATTATCGAAATGAACCCTGATATTATACTACAAATTTGAACATTTTTCTAGAGGTTAGAGACGGCTAAGGTTGTATTTATTGTCGTGAATTGGAAGCAGCCAAACGATGGCTACAATCCCTACAGCAAATAAGTGCCCGTAAATCTCTTCGACTCCCAGCAACGCCGCTGTTGATATCATTGTTAGTAAAAGTAAAAGTGAACCAGCTCTGGATGATTTATTTAAGATAAGTGTCAATCCGATCATAAGCTCGACAATTGCAACAAATATCACAAAATACCTATTGCTTAGACCAACACCCGACAAAAAGTTCCAGTCATGTTGGTTTAAGAAATCTAAAGCAGCCGGCATATTTGCAAGCTTTTCACTGAAGCCCAAAATAACTAAATCTAAACCTACAAAAAACATTAGAATCCGTGGGGCTAGGTCAATATACTTCCTTTTTACGTCTATGACTGAGGCTGGCAAAAGACAGAAAGGCCCTCCGCCGGCATAGGCCAAATACAGTCCAATTCCAATATATTCTGCGTGGTCCAACACATCTATAACTGGGCTGATGGCCCACATGCTTGCAAAGAATAATGCGACCATTGCGATACCTATTACTCTTACATAGACTCCAAGTAACAGCATGATTCCGATGACGAGCATGGCAGCTCCAATTACCGCGTCTGCCCCTTCCCAGCTATTTGATACATTCGGAGCATACAAACTGCCGGACAATACATTGATCGTAAGTAAAAGCCCAGCTGATATGCGGACAATGGCAGGAATGTATTTTTTATCTTTGATGAGGGTTTTTGCTTTGAACGGAAGTTTTAGATGTGGTTCAAGAAATTTATCTGCGAGCATAAGTATGGCCAATCCACCCAAAAAAAGAAGAATTCCCCAAGCAATTTCTGTAGACGATAGCGTTGGTACTTGCTGCAATGTCTCTGAGTTAAACCATTTTACGTGAGCAAACATAACCACATTCTACATCATTCACAAACACCTGTTTTTAAGGTATAATATGCGTCTAAGCACCCGTAGCTCAGCGGATTAGAGCAGGACGGTTCTAACGTCAAGGTCGTAGGTTCGAATCCTACCGGGTGTACCATTAAAAGGATCCCATTTTTTGGGATTTTTTTAATGGTTTATCTTTTAGGAATTCGAACCGTTCTGCGAAGCAGAGGTTCGTACAGGATCGAACGTGCAGATGCTTGCATCGATAAACGAGATCCGTGCTAATCCTACCAGGTGTACCAATTTATGAGCCCATCAAAAGATGGGTTTTTAATAGTGATTGGGGCAGGTTTGAATGTGTTGGCCAGGTCTTTCGTCTTTAATCTTGCCGTCCTCGATGGTTATTATTCGTTTAGCGACTTTCTCTAGACGCTCGTCGTGACTAACGATTATCACAGCTTTGTTTTCTCTGCAGGTTATTTGACTCAATATTTGTGCAACTTTTTCGCCGTTTTTTGAATCCAAATTTGCCGTTGGTTCATCAGCCAGAATTACAGAAGGTTCATTTATTAATGCTCGAGCCAGTGCAGTTCTTTGTTTTTCGCCCCCACTTAGTTCAGAGGTTTTATGTTTTGCAATATGTTGAATACCTAGTTCACCCATCAATTCAAAGGTTTTCTCCTTTGCAACTTTTCTTTGATTTGTTGTTAGTCTTTTAATATAGTAAATATTCTCCCAGGCCCTCAGTGCAGATAGTAAATTAAAGGATTGAAAAACAAAACCTATATTATTAAGTCTAAAAGTTGTTTTTTCAGTATTGTTCATTGCGGTCACATTTTTTCCTTTGAAATATATAGATCCAACGTCTGGTGTTAATAGTAGCCCCATCATGGTCAATAACGTAGTTTTACCACTTCCGGACGGTCCGATTATCAAAATAATATCTCCTTCTTCAACATCTATGCTGATATTATCGACGGCGATAACTTTTGTATGTCCCGAACCATACATCTTTGTCAGATTTTTAAAAGAAAAAAAGCTTTGATTGTTCATGCGTTAAATACCTTTACGGGATCAATTCTGTTTAATTTAATCACAGAGATTAACGAAGCAAAAATGGCACTTGTAATTGTACCTGCAGACACCAAGTAAATATATAAATCTGGCATAGTAAATTCTATCGAAGGAATAATAACTGGCGAGTAAACACTAACATTCTGATAAAAGAATAGGCCAACTACCAAACCAGCCAAACCAGTGACTAACGACTGAATAATCACCAATCGAAATAACCTTTTTTTATTCATCCCTATGGCTCTTAATACACCGAACTCGTTTAATTTAGAATTGGTGTAGTTGTATACTGTGAGCCCAATAACTAAAGTACTCACAAATACTCCGATCGCAACAAGTAAAACCAAAATTACGAGGAAACTGTCACGGATTACTACTGCATTCTCGTTAGCCATTTCTTCCGTCGTACGAATCGTTGCTTGGGGCATAATAGATGCAACCTCTTCTTTTGCGGTTTCAATATCGTCTGAAAGTTCAACTGCATAATAGTTAACCAAATTCTCTCTACCTTCGTCCAGCATTCTTGCACTATCGTTTTTGATGAAGATGTATTGAAAAGCTATGGCATTAGATTTTTCAGAAATTCCTTGTACTTTAAAAGTATGTCCTGATATATCAATTTTTTCGCCTACAGAAACACCGTGCTTACGAGCCAATGCCTTGTCGATCACAGCGCCGTCGTCATCTATATCATTGGTGCCATTAATCATGAATTTTGGTAGTAGATAGTTCGTTTCGTCGTCGAATCCAATTATTCCGGCAGTCACAGCGGAGCCATTGATTATGACGTTGGTAGGTGAATTAATCACTCCTCCGGCTTTCGTAATTGACGGCAAATCAGTTAATGCTTGTTCTTTATCGGCCGGTAGTAAGGAAACGGTATGAAACATGTCTCTAGATCCTTCTTGAATGACCCAATAGTCAGCTCCACTATTCTCTGGTAGAGAACGTGCTTGTTTGATAGAGCCAAAATAAACACCGAGCAAAACCATGACTAACATAACAGCCAAGCCCACCGTGATAATACTCACAGAGAATTTAATTTTTTCTTCAAAAAGATTTTTCATTGAAAGTGCAGCCATAGTTATTATTCTATCATTTGATTTTACTTATGGTTAGAGGCATAATTAGATTATCAAATAAGCAAAGGAAAAATATGCCAGAAGATTCTAGTTTACCACCACAACAACCGAAACCAACAGATGATCCAACAAAACCAGCCGAATCAATGACTCCAATCGACTCAGCTCCCGGAGAGCCATCCGACGATTTGCCTGAAACTATGCAAATGGACGCTGGCAGCAAACCAGTAATGCCCAAAAAAGAAAGAAACAGCAAAAAAACGATGATGATAGTTGTTATTGTCATGTTATTGCTTGTTTCCGCTGTAGCAGCTTGGTATTTCTTGATTCGTGACGACGCTACACCAGTAAATCAAACTCCAGAAGTAACAGAAACTCCAAGTGGAAAACCTCAAAATGTGGCTTATGCTTTCCGTGATGTTGAAACCGTGCCGTTTACGCTGTTCATCAAACCATTTGCGGGTGGCGATAAATCGCAAGCCCAGATCCTTGAGGACCGTGATGCAACTCCTGTAAAAGCTAATGTAAACGGCCAAAATGTTGCGTTCACGAACAGTAATGATGTATACGTTAGTACAGATTCTGGTGGAAGTTATGAAGTTGCATACAAAGGTGAGAAAAACACTGATATCATATCTAGCATTGATATTGGTACTTCAGGCAAAAAGATTTTTATTGCCGTTTCAGATTTAAGCTCTGGTGAAGGTTTTTCACAAGGATTAATTTATGATATAGATACAAAAGAAACGTCTAAATCATTAGAAATAAATGATAATTTTACAAATGTAAAATACAACGATGAAATAAATAAAGTAGCGTACCACACAGGATGTATAGAGTGCGACGGACCAAGAACCAGCTTTACGATCGCTGATACAGAGAATGGAGAAAAGAATGTCGTACTCGATTCAGATGAGATGGTTAACAAATTCTCATATAACGCTATGGTTGTAAACGAACAAATGGATGCATTAGTTTATGTCGAAGGAGTTGTTGACACGACCACTGAAGGGGTTGGAACATCATTAATCGCCCCCTACGAAATTAAGTCATTAAGTATAGGCAATGGAGAAATTTCAACGTTAGCGACAGTAGGTGAAGCTGGTGAGAAAAATGACAATGGCACAACATTGTATCGACAGTTCGTCCTAGGATTTACTAACGACGACGCCACCCCTTGGTACGCCGAAGGAAACCAAATCGTTGCACTTCGGGATTCAAATCCAGTCATCTACGAGACTACTGATCCGATTTATCAAGTTTTCTACGCAAATGTTGATACAATCATTGCTTCAACAGGAACATTCGATAACTTTGCACTCGGAAGCTTCAATCGAGGAACAAAAGAAGTTGCAAGCATTTTGGAAGGCGACGCTGAAACAATAATTTTTGGCGTAACCACCAACTAGATACTTTTATAACAGAGGGGATTATGATATAATCTTCTCTGTCAGCGGGATTCGTATAGCGGTTAATATATTAGTTTTCCAAACTAAGGACACCAGTTCGACTCTGGTATCCCGCACCACGTCAAAGCTTTATACTGACCAAACTTAAATCCGGCAATGCAATCGCCGGGTTTTTTGTTTGGTCCTACCAAAATACTGCCTTTGTTAGCGAGTGATAACTGATTCTAGTATGTAGCCCAGTAGGTAAGCTAAGCCGGCTGCAATTGCTCCAAGGATTAATGTTTCACCGACTGATCTTGCCAAATGAGATTTTGTGATTCTACTTTTTAAATATCCAATGGATATGAATGCAAGTGCAGTAAGACCAATGGAAATTGCAAAAATACTTTGAGACCCGATTTCAAAAACATAATCAGTCAGATAAGCAGCAAGAGGTACAAAGCCTACCAGCAAAAAGGCAAAATACGTAGAAAGCCCGTTAATAATTGGTGAAGGTTCATTTTTAATAGTTTCACCTCGTTTTTTCATAAGCTCAATATCGGACTTTGATGACAAATACGATCCAACACTCATAGAGAATCCATCGGCTATAAGATTGGAGAATCCTAAGATCAAAATTATAGTAGTTGGAAAGTTAGCTCCTGTTGCTCCAGCGACGACTGCAAAAGTAGTTACCGCTCCATCGATTCCACCATAAACAAACTCGCTCAAATAATCTTCGAAATGTTTCTTGATCTTATGTAACATGGTTCTCCTTTCTTATATAATAACAGATCATACTATCATGGAGTTTAGAATTAATGCTGCAATTGTTGGGACGAGTACATTGTCTGCACCCGAAGGAGAAACGTTTTCAACAAAAGTCACTATTACAGAAAGCCAAACTATGACAGTTGCGGTTTGCGCAATAACCAGCCCTGGTTGCAAAATGACAAACGCTGAAGTGATCAAAAGTGAGATTATCCAAAAAGTCATTGTCCCGACTACTGATTTGTTCCGTCCAAAAACTTTGTAATTTTTTGGCTTTTTGACAGTTTGCCCGACAACAGCCGCGGCTGCATCAGCAATACTTAAATGTAGTATTGCGGCTGAGAAAATCCATTGTTCCGTTGCCAAGAACGCAGTTGCTGCGATGCCAACTGGAAACATCAGATCTCCCCACGAATCTCGTTTTACACCGTGAATGGATTTGAAAATATTTGCATATCGAGAAACAACTACACCGATGGCAAATAGCCCGCAAAGTACGTAAATTTCGTTATTTTGAAGATACCACGGCCAAGTTGCAACAAAAGACCCCACACAAACGTGAACGAATTTACGTGCAAGTTCTCCATGAATTTTGTTTTTTGACCGCAGAATTTCGGCCAATACTAAAAGTCCAAAGACTACGCCAAGAGTTAAACCCATTGGTAAAATACTTCCAAACATCCTACTATTGTACCTCATTCGTGTACAATTAAACTTATGGTTAAATTGCCTCCCCGGCCAGTCGACTCACACAAAGGAACATACGGTACATTAGCTGTGATTGGCGGTCAACTTAATGATGATCACGTTATGCTTGGCTCAGCCGCTTTTGCAGCCGAAGCTGCACTTAGGGTAGGTGTTGGAAAGGCAATTTTTGTTGGGAGTGCTCACATTACTACAAAATTAGTAGAACTCGTGCCTCAAGCTGTAGGAATTTCAACTGACTTGTTTGGGAAAATGCATTCCGACATTGATGCTTTCGTAGTCGGTCCCGGACTCGGTGTAACTGATTATTCTTACCGAATGATCAATGCACTTTTGGAATTGCAGAACCCCACTGTAATTGATGCAGACGGACTTAATGTTTTGGTTAAACACCCAGAACTTTTCAAAAAAATACACGAACGTTGTGTTTTTACACCTCATCCAATTGAGCTTTCCAAGTTATTACAGGCTGCTAATGTTAGGCAAGCAGACGAGCTGGCGAAACAACTAGGATGTACGATTGTTGCAAAATCTCATCGCACCGAAATTTTTGGCGAAGAACATTTTGAACTTAACAAGCCAAATCCGGTTTTGGCAACTTCAGGATCAGGCGACGTGTTGTCTGGATTAATCGGCGGACTGCTTGCACAATATCATCCAGATCTTTCTGTTTTTGAATGCGCCAAACTTGCCGTGCAAATTCATTCTGAAGCCGCTGATCTATGGCGCCAAAACAACGCCGATCGCGGCCTTCTCATCCCAGAACTTATCGATCAAATCCCCAAAACTATACAGAAGCAATAGGAAAAAGCCCAGCAATGCTGGACTCTTTTATTGGTCGGGGTAGCAGGACAAAAGCTTCGCTTCTCACTTCGTCGCTTACTCGATGCAAGCATCTGCGTGAGCTCCTTGTGATCGAACCGTTGCTTCGCAACACGGTTCTCGTCAATGTCACAATAATGAAAAACACCCCAGCAAAAGCTGAGGTGATTTTCATGGTCGGGGTAGCAGGACTCGAACCTGCGACCTCACGCTCCCAAAGCGCGCGCGCTAGCCAACTGCGCCATACCCCGGACTGCATTATTTTACCAGATTTGTAGCCCTTTTACCAGAGATGAAGAAAAACCCCGCCAAAGAATCCGCGGGGTTAAAAAATAGAGTTTTTGTTTTATTTTTTCTTTGAAGCTTTTGCTTTAGCCATCCTTGGAGGCTTAATCATTGAGAGTAGTCCACCCAAACTTACTGCTGCTGATCCAACTAATGCTGCGTAGTATCCAGCCGTTACTGTAGTCGTGATTGGTTCTAGACTTTCTTGGTCCATAATTTCTGCAACTACAGCTATGAAAGCGTAGCCAGCGATCAAGAATACTAGACCCTGAATCCACTTACCTTTTACTTTTGTAGCTGCGACTGCACCAATCAACGAAGCTACTCCGGACCACAGCACCAAAGTGTGCTTGTCTGCCAATGCTTCTTTGGCTGCTTCTTCTATTGGTCCCAAAAATGGTGCAACTTCTTCTGGTCCACCAAAAGTAAACCATGTCATTAGACCTCCAACGATCATAGCGATCGCTCCTAGCCAAGTTAGCATAATATATGGGTTTTTTAACGAATTGATATGTTCTTTTGTAAACATTGTTTTCTCCTAAATTATTGTTATGCTTATATTCTACTCTAGTTCCAAGAATATTTCACTTTTACCTCTGTTACACTACCTCCTTATGCCCTATTTGGCGAATTCGATGGCGCGGGTTTCGCGGATGACGTTAACTTTGATTGTACCTGGGTACTGCATTGATGATTCAATTTTTGTGGCGATGTCGCGCGCAAGTTTGATGGCAGAAAGATCATCGATTTCTTTAGGTCTAACAAAAATTCGAATTTCACGTCCTGCAGAAATTGCGTAAGTCTTTTCGATTCCCTGGAATGAGTTGGCGACATTTTCTAGGGCCTTCATTCGTTCGATGAAGTTCTCGGCAGAAATGTTCCTGGCACCTGGTCGTGCGGCAGAAATTGCATCCACAACTCTAACGATCAAAGCCTCTGTAGTTGTTGCTTCAACGTCGTCGTGGTGAGCGCCGGCTGCATGCGCAACTGCGTCTGGTGCACCGTACTTGCGTAGCATTTCTTCACTAATATGATGGTGCTTGCCTTCCATTTTGTGAGTCAAAGCCTTACCAATATCATGAACCAATGCAGCGTACTTAGCAGTCTTCACGTCAGCACCAAGTTCCTCTGCAATGATTCCAGCGATGTGTGCCATTTCTGTAGAGTGCTTAAGTACGTTCTGGCCATAACTTGTTCGGTATTTTAGCTCGCCCAAAATCTGAATAATCTCTGGTGGAATTCCAATCACGCCAACTTCTCGGGCTGCGTCTTCACCGGCTTTTTTGACATCTTTTTGAACTTGCAGTTGAGCCTTGGCAACAACTTCTTCAATTCGTCCTGGGTGTACACGTCCGTCTTTCAACAGCATTTCAAGCGCCACTTTGGCAACTTCACGTCGCACAGAATCAAAAGATGATAGTACGATGTATCCTGGAGTGTCATCAACCAAAATGTCCACACCAGTTGCTCGGGTCAACGCCTGGATGTTTCGGCCTTCTTTACCAATAATTCTACCTTTCATGTCTTCGTCTTCTAGTTTAAGGCTAGTTATGGTTCGTTCTGAAGTGACATCACTTGCCATTCGCTCCATTGCCTGGACTATAATCAAACCGGCTTTTTCTTCTGCTGTTTCTTTGGCTTCAGTTTGCAGTTTTGTAATCAAACCAACTAGATCCTCTCTAATGTCACGTTCTGTCATGGCCGTCAGTTTTTCTGCAGCATCTTTTTTAGTTAGGCCAGCAACTTTTTCTAACTTCTCTTGCTGTTTAACACGAATCTTTCGAATCTCGTTTTTTAGTTCTTCAACTTCGTCTTCGCCCTTTCGCAATTTTTCTGAGCGTTTATCGATCTCGTCTAGCTTATTATCTAAACTTTCTTGTCGTTCCAGGATTCTATTTTCTGCATCTTTAACTTCACGTCGACGACTTTGTTCGTCTTTTCGTGCTGTTTCTGCAATTTCATCTGCTTCACGTTTTGCACCACTAATAATTTTCTGAGCTTCTTTTTTGGCCTTATCGATTTCTTGTTCAGCTTTTTTGTCTAAATCTGTTTTCTTTTTGTTTTGAATGTATCCGTTCGCACCAAACCCAACTCCAGCGCCAACGAGCGCCAATATAATAGTAATTGGTTCCATTTTTTCTCCTTTTTTCTGAGGTCTAGACTAGGACAATCACTTTCACTTCATTAGTCATAGTTTCAATCTCGATATTCAATTTGTTCAAACTTAGGATTGCCACTGTATAAACTTCCGCCATCCTTACGTACTATAATACAGTTTTTGCAAGCATAATGAAAGCACAAGCAGTCTAGTTTATTTGTTCGGTGTACACAACATGCCTGGAATCATATTCGCCAGCAACGTGATTATACTTTCCTGCGCATGTAATCATATTTAGTCCTGGTTTATCGGATTGCGGTTTCAATGCCTTAGTCATGTTTAACTTTTCAACTTCTTGAGTCTCTGAGCCGATTACACGATAGCGAAATATTTTTCCATCACCACGCTCAATTGTGACTTCGTCGCCCTCTACTAGCTTTGTTAATTCATAGAAGACACCACGCTCAGTTGGTCCAGACACATGACCACTCAAAAGTGCCGCACCAGAACCCTTTCCAGGCAAAGCAGAACCGTTAAACCAGCCCGCGTCATGAACGTTATATGGAGCAAGCATGGCGTTTTTTTCATCAACACCTAGATGCATGATTCTAGCTTTTTTGTTCAACTTTTCAATTGTTAAAAATCTAGGCATTAATGGATCAACTGTGTATGCACCCCAGTCTGGTTCTTCTTGTTGAGCGTTGGCATTTGCAACCACTACATCATCCGGAGCAGAGCCTTCCGCAGCTACGTAAGTTTCTTCGATCTGCTGGTTAAGCAGATAAGTCTGAATAGCGACGAATGACCCAGCAACAAACAATATTAACGCCAAGGCATACAAAATCGAATTTGTAAGTTTTCGATTTTTCTTAAATTTTGACTTCTTTTTTGATTGAACATTTTGTTCGAAAGTCTGCCTGGCAATTTGGGCTGCCTTGTCTTCAACATGATCAACTACTCTAGAACCTGGAACTAAGGCTGTTTTGTATCTTACGGTTGAAGGTCTGGCAACTCTTTTCGGCGAACGTTTCATAGTCAGCGGACCACGCTTTTTCATCCAAATATCGCTTGCGCCTTTTTTCATGAACTTGGCTTTGTCAGCTGAAACTCTCTCTGGTACACGCTTAACAGTGTCAGGATGTTTTAATCTACCTGACAGCATTGGGTTGTCTAAACCTATAGCCAGTTTTTGTTCCATTTTTTTGTTTGTTAAGTCTTTTTTGTTTTAGAACTTTATCTTACTTATAAAGCATAAGCTTTTATAGGGGTGTTGTCAACTAAATACGTTTTGTGTTGAGGCGTTTTGCGATCACTACAATGGCAAGCGCAAGTACAGATGTTAGTGCCATAATAGCAACTGAATTGTCCTTGAACATTGCAAAACCTGTGTCAGGAGCTGCAGGTGGCAAAATTAACAGTGGTGTCTCATCTCCAAAGACGTTTGTAACAGGGTAGTCTGAACATACCTCACTTACCAAGCTTGTTATATTGAAATTATTTATACATGCTTGGTTGTAAACTGTTCCAGGCTCTGCATCACTAGCTATTGCAACATCTATTTCAATCTCGACAGTGCCTCCTGCAGGTATGTTGATACCGCTGATAGTTAAAGTATTTGTTCCGCCATAACTATTAGGTGTTCCCCCAAGATCATCCGACAAAGTATCTTCTACATAAGTCAGTCCAGCTTCTAGTACGTCCTCGAAATCAGCAGTCAAAATACTCGATGTAAGTGGATTATAAATTGTATAGGTATAGGTTACGGTTCCGCCTTGTTCAATTTCTTTTGGAGATGCTATCTTCTCGATTAACGGGACAACTGGGCAAGATGCACCGTCTGTTTGGTCTACGTTTGGTGAGTTGCTAAGTAGTGTCGCTGCTCCTGAACCACTTCCGTTTATTCCAATTTCATATCTATAAAGCCTGCCTGGATTATTCTGTACGGTGATAAGCTGGCCTTTGGAGTTAATATAAGCTGCACCATGTGGGCCAGAGAGTTGGCTTTGAACTGGGCCGAAGTGTGTAACAGTTCCTGTGCTGCCAACTTTGTTTATATCAATCATTACTAATCTATTGTTAACCACATCAACACCATAGAATTTACCATCCGCAGGGTTAAATGCAACATCTCCAACAGCCAATCCTCCTACTATGTCATTGGTTAGAGTAAAAGAGGTAACAGTACTGGCTACTACACCAGATACGTCTGTAATTACCCATTGGTTTACGTTTGACGTGCCATCTTGATCAGTATATGAGAGCATGTTATGATCACCATCTGCATCAATATCACCAGCTGCGTAATTACCAGGAGAAAGAACAGGTGTAGTGCCGTTTCCAATTAAAGTCACACCCCCTGCACCATCAATCTGTGCAAACTCATTGTTTGTACTGTCGTACCCATAAAGATACATATCTGCAATATTATATCCAATGGCGTTGTAACCATCCGCATAAGTAGGGCCTATTGGGTCAAGGGTTGCTGGCGTAACATTAAAGTTCAAAAGATTTAATTGCGAATTTGTTTGTGACTGGCTTAAAAATCGTCCAGTTGTACATTCAATTGTTGCAGCCTGCGCTGAAACTTGTTTTGTGCTTAGTAGAAAAAATGCACCGAACATGAACAACAACAGAGCTGGGAGTGAAATTATTTGGATTAATGTTTTGGTTTTATACATAAATATTCCTTGTTACGTTTATGGTTATAATCTTATCCGTTAATTGCGCTTATGTCAAACTATTTTTTGGGGGTAGTGATGTGAGCACCACGACCATACTTTGGCAAGGCAATTTTTAACTCTACGCGTTGCAAAGTTTTTAGATCATGAACACCTGTTTCTATCCAATTTTCCCCTGTTGATCCTGCGATTGGGATTTGAAGTTGTTGCGCCAATGTGTTTGCAACCGTAAGTCCAATCCTAAGTCCCGTGAAACTTCCTGGTCCTTCAAAGCCAACAATTCCTTCCAAATCTTTTAGACTCTTTGATTGCGAGTTTAAAACTTCTTCAATTTTTTGGTGAATTGTAACGCCCAGTTTTCGGTCTGCTTCCCACGTGGTGTATTGGAGTTTGTTTTTGTCATCAAAAAGTCCAATTTCAGCTTCTGGCTTGTCGGAGCGGATTGTCAAAACTAGCATTAGTTTACGCCTTCCAACAAATATTCCAGATTATTTGGATACTTGAACTTTAATTCTCTACCTTCGTCACTCTTCGACTTTATTACAATTGTTAGCCTGTCTTTTGGCAAAACATGCTCAACGACATCAGCCCACTCGACAACTGTTACATCATTTTCTTCATCTAGTGTTTCATGCAATGTGTGTTCTATGAGCCCAGCTTCAGGCAGGCGATAAAAATCAAAATGCACAATTTTGAATTTAGGGCTTTCATAGATGTTGCTTATGGTAAAAGTTGGGGAAGTCACGTGGTCTTTTGATCCTGCTCCTGCAGCCAAGCTTTTTGTGAAAGTAGTCTTTCCTCCACCTATGTCGCTAACGAGTTCTATGGTTTCACCGCCTTTTAGATTTGCCCCGATTTTTTTGGCAATTTCTTCAGTTTCTTCGAGTGATTTGGTTGTAATTGTTTTCACCTCTATAGGTTACGTCTTTTGATCTTAGCCTGCAAGACGATATACTAAAGGCACAATGCTAATGCTACATTCATCACTAACGAACAAAAAGGTATTGAGCCTTCGTACTGGCGCACCGATTGGTAGCCTTGCGGAAGAGATAATTAATCCAAATAATCTCAAGATTGAAGGTTGGTATGCAATTGATAATTCTACTCGAAAAAAGGGAGTTTTGCTGAACCAGGATGTGCGCGACATTTTGCCGCAAGGGATTGCGGTAAATGATCACGAGGCAATTTCTGATCCGAATGAGCTCATACGACTCAAGGAGATTATGGATATTGGGTTTGAGCTGAACGAGAAAAAAGTTCGAACAGAATCCGGAAAGCGACTTGGCAAGATTATGGATTTTGCGTTCGATAAAGAAGGTTATTTTATAGAGAAAATTTACGTCCGCCAATCTGTTGTAAAAAGCTTTAGCGGCGGCCAATTGATAATCGATCGCTCGCAAATTGTTGAAGTCACCCACGACAAGATGATCGTCAAAGACGCCGTCATTAAACTCAGCGAAAAAGTCCCTGCCCCCGCCTTTAGTTCATGAGACAAAACTACGTTTTTTCGATTCAACCCGGGCAAAAAATGCGATTTTTGCTCGGGCTACTCTTTTTCCTTTATATTAATTCTTTGATGTCGCCGTAATTGAAGCCTTGGCGGAGCAGGTAGGCAAGTAGTTTTTCGCGGTCTTGGTAGCGAGTTTGTTTTTGCTTCTTTTCTATCAACTCCTCGAGAACGTCTTTTTCGTCGGCTTCATCTTCTTCTAAAACTTCATTAATCACAGAATCAGAAACGCGCTTGGCACGAAGTTCCTGAGAGAGACGGCGAAGGGAAGTGGACTTGGTTGCGCGGCGGTTACGAACCCAAGCCTGCGCAAACTTTTTGTCATCCAGGTATCCCCCAGTACTTAACATGTTAAGTACTTTTTCTACAAGTTCTTGCTCGTAACCTTTTCGTTTCAAATATTCCTGCATTTCCCACATACTGCGTGGCCTGCGTGAAAGTTGATCAAACGCACGCATTTTGGCTTTGTCTTCTAGCGCCGTCTGCTCAATCTGTTCTATGTCTGTTATTTCCTGCCCAATCCGAAGCTGCTGTTTCAGCAACTCCGACTCGCTCAAAGAAAACTTATACTTCCCATCCACATAAATCGAGTACCGATCCTGCCTCTTCACCTGCTGCTTAATATCCGTAATCGTCATACTATTAATATTATACAGTCCTAGGATTTGCGAGAACTATGCAACATTTTCGGCTTTGGATCCTGTTGCAATACTATTTGTTACATCGATAACAAGCTGAGGATTGATTCTTGATAGATGCACCCAAACTGGCGTTCTGCTGACTCTCTTTCTTGTCATCTCGGCCTGCCAAGATGGCTCTAGTCGGCATTCATCATAACTGATACATCCAACTAGTGCTGTTCCGCCTGCACATACTGGAATTTCACAACACGCACCACCGGCACCACATCCTTCTTTGCGTTCAGGACTAGGCATTCTTGTTGGCCTCCAGGACTTGTTCTTTGAGTTTTTCAAGAAGTTTTGGATCTTTGGACAGATAGTCTTTGGCGGCTTCACGGCCTTGGCCGATTTTTTCGCCTTCATAGGCATACCAAGCACCGGCCTTTTCTACGATATCTTTTTCTACTGCTAGATCAAGTACGTCTCCGGTTACAGAAATTCCCTCGTTGTACATAATGTCGAACTCGGCTTGCCTAAATGGCGGTGCGATCTTGTTCTTTACAACCTTCACACGGGTTCGGTTACCAATGATCTCGTCACCTTTTTTGATCTGGCCGATTCGCCTAATGTCCATTCGAACGCTAGCATAAAACTTCAAAGCGTTTCCACCGGTTGTAGTTTCTGGATTTCCAAACATCACACCAATCTTCATTCGAATCTGGTTGATGAATATCACGGTTGCGTTCGATCGGTTGATGATTCCGGTCAGTTTACGTAGAGCCTGAGACATTAAACGTGCCTGCAGTCCCATGTGTGAGTCGCCCATGTCGCCTTCGATTTCTGCCTTTGGAACAAGTGCCGCTACAGAGTCAATCACAACCAAGTCAACAGCGTTTGAACGCACCAAAGTCTCGGCAATCTCTAGCGCCTGCTCGCCGTTGTCTGGCTGAGAAAGAAGCAAGTTGTCTGTATCAACTCCGATCTTCTTTGCATAAATAGGATCCAAAGCATGCTCGGCATCAATGAAGGCAGCTGTTCCGCCCTGTTTTTGAATTTCTGCAATGACGTGCAAGGTCAAAGTTGTCTTACCCGAACTTTCTGGCCCGTAGATCTCTACAACTCTACCCTTTGGAATTCCTCCACCAAGTGCCATATCTAATGACAATGCACCTGATGGATAGGTCTCGATTTCTTGGCGTGTAGATTCGCCTAATTTCATAATCGAGCCTTTCCCAAACTGCTTCTCGATCTGGTCCATGGCCAACCCCAGCGCCTTTGATTTTCCGCCCTCTTTACCACCATCATCTTTAGCTGCATCTCTGCTCATAACTGTTTTTTCTTCTTTTTTGCTCTTCTTTACCATCGGTCCTCCTCTTTCGTATACCTAGCTTACATCAACTGGGGCGAGGATTGCAAAAGCTAGAGGTAACTTTCTTGCGCGAAACTGTTTCCCTCTTGATAAGGATGCAGTCCAAACTACAACACTTGAAAATCCTCATGGTTATAAATTTTTGATATTATATAATGGTCATATGAAACCATATATACCACCGGAAAAAAGAGCAGAAATTGTTAGGGAGAATACTCAAGTCTACGATGCAAAACGTGAGGCAGATCAAAGAGAAAGAGATAGAGCCCATAGAGAAGCGATTGCCGGGCAAAAAGAAATACTTGCAAAGCAACTCTCCGCCCTTGGACAAATAGCAGACGATGGCCTGGTTGATCTAAGTTGGTTTGAAGTCACTGATAAGGACGCCAAACCAGCCCGCTCTAAAAGAAAACGAGCAGAACAAACATTTAACAGTCACGGTTTAGTAACTTCAGTTAAACCCGGAATATTAAGAACTACAAAACCATATGGATCAATGTATAATTTTTTATCTATCGATGGCGAGTATTGGAAACTATATACTGTCGATTCGGAGCTTGGAGTGATAATAGTCCCAACTATAGGTTACGACCTAATTAACGAGGAGCGAGAGTGGGCGCACATAGGTGATGTTGTCGAGGGACCAGAAAATGAAGGAAGGGGTTGGTGGCATTATCGTCCACGCATTTCAGCTATGATTACTGATTGGGTGAATAATACAGGTGGAGGCACAGATGCAATGCTTGCATTCCATGAGTTAACAAAAATAGAGACAGAACAGCCAGCTCAACCCTAGATTCGCGTGTATAATAAAGCTGTATGAAATACAACGTTTCAGTGTTGGATTCTGGCTCGACGATTGCGCAAACAATCGCTCAGTTGTTGAGTTCGGCCTTGGAACAAAACGCAACTAGCATCCATATTGAACCTACTGCAGAGGTTGTAGCCGTGCGCTTTAGAATAGACGGCGTCATGCAAGTTGCAACCAAACTTCCACAGGTACACTCACATGATCTTGCCGCTCGCATCAAGCATTTAGCTAAACTGGACATAGATGAAGTTTATCGCCCGCAGGACGGACGCTGGCGCGTTGCCATGGGCGATGATTACGTAGACATCCGCATAACAACTTTGCCAGTAGAATACGGTGAAAGAGTTGTCATGAGAATCGTTCGGCAACTGCAAACTCCACCAACTTTGCAACAACTTGGCCTTTGGGGACAAGCCCTGCGAACTGTTCAACAAGCCACAGCCAAAACTGCTGGACTGGTCGTTGTTAGCTCGCCAGAAAGTTCGGGAAAATCAACCACCCTTGCCTCGATGATGCACCAAGTTTCTGACCCGCGCGTCACCAAATACGCTGTTGAGGACGAGATAAAATATAGGATTCGAAAAACCAATCATTTACAGATAAACCGCGCGGTTGGTATGAGCCCAGAAAACGCAGTCGATGCCGCCTCCAACCAAGGAGCAAGTGTAATTATGTACAACGCCGAGCTTACCAAAAAAGTTCTAGACAAAAGCGTCCACGCGGCATTGTCACAAAAACTTGTTTTCTTGGGAATGCCGTCACTCAGCTCCACACAAGCTTTGATGGATCTATCACATGCCGGAATCCAGCCAATGTTTTTCGCATCAGCCGTAAAAACTTCGATTTCCCAGCGATTAGTCAGGCGATTATGTAAAAGCTGTAGGATCAAAGCCAGCCCATCTAAGAAGCACAGCGAGATTGTAAAGAACTTGGACTTGCCTTCGGTTAGTAAAATCCACGAGCTTGAGTCCCAGGCACGAGCCAAAATGTTCATTGCGAAGCCAGGGAAGAAACTGACCAAGGACGAAACCGCAAATCTTTCAACTGCAAAGACGATTCCAAAAGTCTGGATTGCCAATAAGGATGGCTGCGAAGATTGCAATTACCACGGTTACCATGGAAGAATCGGCATCTTTGAAGTATTAGAAAAATCAGAAAAGCTACAGGCAGCGGTTGTGTCCGGAAAATCAGCAAACGAATTACAAAAACAAGCGGTCAAAGACGGCATGATACCGATGGCAATCGACGGCTTCATAAAAGTATTGCTTGGGCTAACTTCATTAGAAGAGCTGGATCGTGTAAAATGAGAAGAGTGAAAAAAACAAACTCAGCCGGATTTACAATTATTGAACTGTTCATTATCGTCATTTTGATTGGCGTGGTAGCAGTTTTTATTATTTCTGAACTAAGCTCTGTGCGTAGAGATAATCGCAACAACGAACGCGAAGATGATATCAGTGAGCTCCGCTCAAGTCTTGAATATTACTACGGCGTAAACGGTTTCTACCCTACTTCTGACCAATTGAATGATCCAAAGTTTAGAGAGTTGAATCTTCCTGGCTTCAACGATGAATTTGTTAAAGACCCTTTGAATTCTTCCGAAGGAAAACTAACGCTTGAATCACAGGGAAACGCTTACTCCTATGCTCCCAGCCTAGAAGAAGACGTTTTTACTGCATGTGATAACGACAAAATAATATGCACATCTTATGAGTTAACAGCCACTTTAGAGGGTGGCGAAGTTCTTAGCCGCACAAACTTCAACTAAGGCGAATTTGTTTCTTAGTTCCCGTAGAGTTTAAGGTTAACTTCGTGGGCTTGAATAATAACTTTCGCTGCTTGGCTTGGATCTGGAACGAATGAAAAAGTGTAGTTTTGCTGCTCTCCCGCAGTTTCAATAACTAACCGTCCATAGTTAAACGTACTAGCCAAAATCCCCTTTTGCTGGACGGTGACATCTTGGACATCACCGATATTTAATTGGGAAACTTTGCGATTAAAAACAGACAAATACAGTACCTGCGCAATTTTTTCGTTCGTAATATAGATTACGTTGCTGCGGTAAAGTATTGCGGAAATTAGAGTAATTGTTGCCGAAAGTAAAAAGATGACGTAACCCGTAAATGCGACTAAGCTACGACTGTTGTCTAAGCCAACGTCTTTTAGGAAATCCCCAGATGCGGCTGTGAACATAATCAAAAGAACGGCCGATGAAACTATTGTCCCGGTAACGATGATGGTGAAAAGTCCGAACCAATGTTTCCGAACTTCAAGTAATAGTTCTTCTTGCTCATCGAACTCGATGAGGTCAAAATACTTCTTACCCATGTCGGACAATTTGTTCCGGCCCTGATCCTGGGTGTGCTCAACGTCTTTCATTGGGTTCGATTATAACAGATTACAAAATGGTTTGCTGATCTTCTGGTTTTGGGATAGTACCCATATGCTTATGTGCCTTTGCGGTTGTCTTTCGTCCGCGCGGAGTTCGCTCAATCAGTCCTATCTGCATAAGATATGGCTCGTGAAAATCTTCTATAGTTTGCCTTTCATCGGCTATCAAAGCTGCCAGTGTTTCTACGCCTACCGGGCCGCCATTATAATTATCAATAATTGCCCTGAGCAACCTATGATCTGATGGGTCAAGCCCAAGTTCGTCAACTTCTAATAATTTCAACGCATCGTGGGTTATGTTTTCATTAATGATTCCGTCTCCGTTAATGTCAGCGAAATCTCTAACACGTTTTAGTAGGCGGTTTGCAATCCGTGGCGTCAACCTTGAACGAGAAGAAAGAACTTTTGCTGCAGGGTCATCAATCTTGGCATCCAAAATATGCGCTGCACGTTTAATGATCTGTGCAATTTCTGTTTCTTTATAAAAATCCAGCCTGTAGATCATACCGAATCTGTCACGAAGGGGAGCCGCCAAATCGCCTGTTCGTGTAGTCGCGCCAATGATTGTAAACTTTGGAAGATCCAGTCTTAAACTTTTTGCGCTCGGGCCTTTGCCAAGCATTATATCCAACTGGAAATCTTCCATTGCAGAATATAAAACTTCTTCTACTGTCCTGTTAAGTCTGTGGATCTCGTCAATAAATAGAACATCGCCGTCTTTTAGGTTGGTAAGTAGGCTTGCCAAGTCACCTGCTCTTTCAATGGCTGGGCCGGATGTTACACGAATCTGTGCGCCCATTTCGTTTGCGATTACTGTTGCCAAAGTCGTCTTTCCCAAGCCCGGTGGCCCATGAAGCAGAACGTGGTCAATTGGCTCTTCGCGTTTTTTTGCCGCATCAATTGCCAGCTGAAGGTTTTTCTTTATCCGCTCCTGACCGATGTAATTTTCAAAGTCTTTCGGTCGAAGCGTGTTTTCATATTTCTGCTCAACTGCAGAATCTTCAGGAGTCTCCGATGTATTTACAATTCTCTCAACCGCCATTATTTTTGGCCTTTCAGGGCTTCTTTTATGCGCTCTTCAGTTGAAAGTTTTTCGTCAATTCCAGCGAGTGCATTTGCGGCATCTTGTTTGGTATAACCAAGAGCTGTCAGTCCTTGAACAGCTTCATCTTGAGTTGAAACTTGGCCCGTTGAAACATAAGATCCGCCGTCACCAACTTTGTCTTTTAGCTCAACCACAATTCGTTCGGCTACACGCTTGCCAACTCCACTGGCCTGTTTTACATATGCAGCGTCTTCGTTGGCAATTGCATTTGCCAACGAATCTACTGAACCTAAACTAAGTAATTTGACAGCCATTTTTGGCCCAACTCCATTTACACCAAGCAGTTGTTCAAAGAAATTTTTTGACTGCATTGAAGTAAATCCAAAAAGTTCATGAGATTGCTCACGAATATGCTCGTACACATGGAGTTTGGCGCTTTCGCCTTTTTTCAAAACTGCATGATCGTCTGAAGAAATTGCAACTCCATAGCCAACGCCGTTGACATCAATAATTACTGCGTCAATGTCCTTCTCAGAAATAATACCCTTGAGAGTCGCTATCATGTACACCTAGTATATCAGCCTAGCGGCGAATGCCGAATAATGTTATAATTACATCAAATTAATCGGAGTTCTCATGAAAGAACGATCTGTTGTAGAAGTAGTAGTTTTGTCACTTGTAACCTTTGGCATATATCAACTTTATTGGATGTATATAACAAACAACGAGCTACGAGACCAAAAGCAAGAAGTCGCTCCGGTAAAATGGTTCGTCATTCCCATTTTGGTTATGATCGGAATCTTAATGCTTGGTGCTATTTTCATTGGACTCGGGGCTGCAATAGGTTCGGACGCTGGACAAATCTTGAACGGGATTGGATTTGGGTTATTTATTATTGATTACATATTATTTTTCCCTGTCTTTTTTGGGATTTATGGTTACTGGATTTACTGGCTGTACAAATATTGCACTGCTCTTGAAAAAGAATCTCACAAGAAAATTGAGTTTGTTCTAACTTTCTTGGTTGGAATATTGGTTGGTGGATTGATTTGGGTTGGAATAACTCAGCACATGATCAATGAGCACGCCGTTAAATCACCGAAAAAAGTTAAGGCTTAATTGACATCGAACAGGTAATTGCTGTTGCCAGCGCATCGGCAGCATCGTCGGGTTTTGGAATTTCTTTGAGTTTTAGAACTGTGCGAACCATTTCTTGAACTTGTTGTTTTGTTGCTTTTCCGTAGCCAGTTAGGGCTTGTTTGATTTCCATTGGATTGTACTCGTGAAGCTCACATTTATTTTGTTTCCCTAGGAGCAAAACCACACCACGTGCCTGTGAAACACTCATGGCTGTTGTTACATTTTTGCTAAAAAACAGTTTTTCTACTGCCATAACCTTAGGTTTATGTTCTTCAATTATTTCTTTAAGCTCGTCAAATATTGTTTTCAATCTGTCCGAGTCTGCCTGGTGGGGAGGAGTTTTTATAACGCCCGCATCGACGCACTTAATTTCGTTATCAAAAACATCAATCACCCCAAACCCAAGTATTCCCGTTCCTGGATCAATCCCAATAATTCTCATTAGACTAATTATACTTCATCAGTCTTCTTCGTAAGCTTTGCTTTAATGTCTTTTCTGTATTCCCAGATGATAAATGCTAGTGCCCCTGCGCCCATGCCTGCCATCACCAGCCAACTTATTTTAGAAGTTTGTTTTTTCACATCTTCTGCTGTATTAGTTTTAACGCCCAAGACTTTCTTGCAACGATTGGTTTCTGGGTTTCGTTCTTGGTCTTCATTGCATGGTTTTAGCTCTGACGAATCTGATTGTAATTTTTTGCATCGATTGGTTTCGGGGTTTCTAATTTGATTTGGTAAACATGGCGTTAATGACGCGGTTGAACTAGTTAATGATTTACACCGATTTGTAAGAGGATTTCTAAATTGATCCATTAGGCATGGTTTAAGAACAGTCGTGGTTGAGGCCAAAGATTTGCATCGATTAGTTTCTGGATTTCTAAATTTGCCTTCTGGGCAAGGTTCCCGTGCAGGCTCTTCCTCGACTGGAACCTCCACAATTATTGTCTTTTCGTTTCCTTGCCCAGGTGTTGGACGATTTGTAACCTGCCAAGAATCTAACAAGGCCCAACTTTCATCCTCGTCCACATTTGTATATGTTAATGTTTCAAAAATTACATTGCCAGACGGGTCTAATAACCTTGCCTTCGACGATGTGTTGCTAAGAACTAATTTTGAATCTTTTGAATATATTGCGATGTAATCCAAAATTTCAATGTTAGGCAAAACATATTCGTATTGAAAATTTTCACCAGTTTGCAGTTTATAACCCATTAAATTAATCGGCGCTAGATACGGGCTATAAAGCTCGACGAATTCACCTTCCGAATCCAAAGCGGCGGAAGGATTGGGAAATAGCTCTGTAATCATAAGTTCTGTAAAGATTTCTGGCGTCGGGTCTTCGATTACAATCATTCCACCAAAACTCGGATCACTTGGCATTACTTCAAAATCTTCAAAATTATTATTTGTATCAATCAACACCGAATCAGCATCGATTTTTCGCCACATTGCTTCGCCTTTTCCGCTTACACCTGCTGGCTTTGTCTCTGGTTGGGTTGACGAACCCCAACCCAATCGATCAACTTCATTCCCATTCTGATCAACCAGTAAAATGTGCCCGCCAGTAGAGGCCAACCCGCTAGATAAAAGTTTATCGTCAAAGTCAAATGTTGTTATTGAGTATTCATCAGTAACTAATAAAATAGAGCTTTGCTTATTGATACCTTTGTCAAAATCATAAATAGTTTTTGTTGTCAGTCCACTTGAAGATATATATTTAAGTTTCCATCCGCTCATATTAATTACCTCGTTTGAAGTATTGTGAAGTTCCACAAATTCTTCACTGGCAGAAACAATCCCACCAGTTTGGACTTGAGAAATAAGGACAGAATTACTAAGCGCACTTGTCTTGTTAGTATTCAATATTACAACCGCTGTAATTAGTCCTAGTATTCTCAAGCTCCAAACCATACTTGCAGTAAATAACGGGAAAGCTTTTTGCGTCAAGCATGTGCAAATTAATGCAAAAAGCTTGAAAATGCTACAACGTCAAATTGTATAAGATACGAAAAAACTTCAGCTTTTAAGCGTTGTAAAATTGTCAATAACCGGAATTATTCTAAATTTGTGTAAGTGTTTACTACGTCGTCCAAATCATCTAAAGCATCCATTAACTTCAACACTTTTGCACTTGTATTGTCATCAACTGACACTGCGGCATTTGGGATATACTGCAAATCCGCTTCAGAAATCTCAAGCCCCTGTTCTTTCAGTGCATCCCGAACTTTTGCAAAATCTGAATGATTTGTATAGACCACCATCGAATCGCCATCTTCCTCGGCATCTTCAGCACCAGCATCCAAAACCTGAAGCAACAATTCTTCTCCCGAGCCTTTAACCCTAATCACCCCTTTTTGATCAAACTGAAAAAGAACAGAACCCTTTTCTGCAATATTCCCGCCGTTTTTGACAAAAGCATTTTTGACAAAAGGATAAGTGCGTTTGATGTTGTCGGTAGCGCATTCAATAATTACAGCAACTCCGCCAGAACCATAGCCTTCATAGACAACTTCTTGTAGCTCGTCTGCGCCTTTGCCCGAAGCACGTTCAATTGCACGGTCTATATTGTTGTTCGGCATATTGGCAGCTTTAGCTCGATCAATCGCAAGCTTTAACGAAAAATTCATCTCTGGATCAGCTCCAGACCTAGCCGCAACCGCAATGGCGTTTCCTAATTTTGTAAAGACAGCTCCACGCTTTGCGTCATTGGCGCCTTTTTGTCTTTTGATTGTTTCCCACTTGGAATGTCCTGACATTATGCTCCTTGGTTTTCACTAATTATAACATTTTTCTGACTTCTTACGAGCACCCATGTTATCAATGCAATCACCAGCACAAATGTAATCATACCAGCTAGCGAAATCTGGAATTCGATGTTGGCGTAAGGAATCTTTGCGAGGAGTTTGGCGATTCCCAAAATGTATTGGAGGACTATTTTTGCCGGGAAAGCGATTAGTCCCGCTAGCGGAGCGTGCGACATGCCGGCAATGCCCGCCAAAAACGTAAACAACATGGCAATAGGAATGAACAAACCGGTGAGGACATTGGACAAAATGCCGACTAAACTCAAGCGTCCAAAAATGTAAAGAATGATGGGCAGAGTGCAGACTTGTGCGGCGGTTGTCTCAGTGGTTAACTGCAGAACTGGGTTTTCTTTGTGCTTATTAAAAAATCTTGCCGTAACCGCTGGCGACAAAATCAAAACTCCAAAAAATGCAGCGAAAGATAGATACCAACCAATCGACGACCAAAGGTAAAGTGGGTTGATTCCGGCCGTTAGTGCTGCAACCAAAAGCAGAAGAAGCAGAGGTTTGATAGTCCGTCCAAAATACCAAAAGATCATACTAACAGAACTAACCAAAGCCGCTCGAACTATAGATGGCTCTCCTGCTGTCATGAGTAAAAACACAGAGATGAATGCCAAAGAAAAAACTAACGTTTGAATGCGCGATCGACCAAAACGAGTTTTGACTTGGTTTATGATGACGGTCAGATTGTAGCCCGACACTGCCACAATGTGGATTAAGCCAACAGCGATAAGTTCTTCGTTGATCTCCTCATTTAGCGTGTTGCGAGATCCAATCAAAAGCCCAAGGCCAAAAGATGCAAGTTGTTCTGGCAAAACGTTTAGTAAACCTGTTGCAAAATTTCGTCGGAAAGAATCGATGGGCGACGATCCTCGTGAAATCAAATCAAACTGGGCAAAACTAATTCCTGCTTGTGTTAAGCCTCGCTTTCGATACAAACTTCCTGAAACCGTTAGACGATCGCCAGCATAAACCGCGTTGACTCCCCGCCCTGCAACTTCGATCTGTCCGATGAGCTTTTGCCCAGCCAAAACAACATCGTCTGCCTTGAAAGTAAGAGATCTATTTTTGCCGTAATATCCATCTTCCTTTGCGGTGACGTGCAATGTAACCTGAGTATTCTCAAGCTCATCATAAATTGCCGCTTGCTCCATGACATTTCCGCCTCGCCAAACTCCAAACAAGGTCATCGACGCAACAAACAAAACAATTACCAAACGTTTTCTTCTCCGCACAACGACCAAAGACAACAACACAAAACCAACAAACACAAATTGAATTTGCCAAACCCGTGCCAACCCAAGCCCAGCCAAAAATCCAACCATTCCAAAACTCAATATTGTCGTCCGCCTCATTCACGAATCTAATCACACAAAAACTGTATAAACAAAAATGGCATGAAAGCGCCTGTGCTTGCATTTGCTCAGTGTTTATTTTACTCTGAACACATGTCATTTGAAGTACCAAAGCACGAAGTTGGCGAACGATTGCGTAACATTAGGTTTACAGATCGAGATGCGTTTGCTTCGGCCAAATGGGTTGAAACACTAGTGGACGTTGCAGACTCTAAAACCTATGGAGACTTAAGAAGCACACTAGGTAGGACAGTATTCTACAAGGGTGGTCACGTTGGTGGCATGTGGGAAAGGGGCCCCAAAAAAGCATTCTCAAGAGTTGGAAATGGCGAAGCCCGATATGAATTTTTAGATGAAGCAATGGCACGCATGACCTTTTTTAAACTTGACAAGTACAGAGCTCACTTTCAGACTCCTGACGAAAAAACTCCAAATCCCGCTTTTGTTGTAATGGAAGTTGAAGGAAAAGACATGCGGCATGTTGTTCATGACCCAGACGAAAGATTGGATCCAATTACATCACGAGTTGCACAAAGTGCCATCAGAGAAATAGCCATGGACCTTCATTTGTATTACCCAGGCTTTGACCTTATACCCAAACTCGAGCCACACGTCGGCTTTGATCTATTCGATGCTCGCTAACGCTTGCATAATATCACATCTTACAGTATAATTACCCCTGTTAAACTCATGGGCCAGTAGCTCAGCTGGTTAGAGCACCTGCCTCTTAAGCAGGGTGTCGAGGGTTCGAGTCCCTCCTGGCCCTCCAAACAAAAAGCCGACCTTTTCGCTACCGGTCGGCTTTTTGTTTGGAAGACTATTAGCGCTTGTTTATTTAATTATAAATTCTACAATCTTGATTATGAGAAAAAGTATTACTCAAAAAAACGATTTTGGGTGTGGTATCGCCTGCTTTGCATTCGCAGCAAACGTAAGTTACGAACAGGCTGAGGCTTGGCTTGGACAAGAGCAAGCAAACAGTAATCGCTTTTATGTCAAAGATTTTAGAAAAGCATTGATCAAACACGGACTGAACTATTCAAGTAAACACATGAAGCCTCAGAATCGTCAGTTGCTCAAAAAAGATGGAGCAATTGTTTTGATTCGTCGCTCAAAAAACTATCCTTCTGGACACTATTTAATCCGCTACGAAAATACCTGGATGGACCCTTGGATTAATTTACGTATTGATAATAATATTGCAAATGCTGAATCTGGATTCAGAAAGCAACTACCTGGCTCTGCAATGTATGTTCTTTATCCTGAATTATAGTTGCAGCAAGAGTCAGGATGGCCCTCCAATGCAGTTATGTTTTAACTTATCAACCAGAGGCGTTAACCCCTAATAGTAGATTCATTATAATAAAGATTATTTTAGTTTATGAGACAATAGATTTGTGGAACATAAGAAAGATATAAATAAGGGCCATACCAAAAAACGAAAGGTTCTAAAAATGATTGCAATCATAATCACCTTATCCTTAACGGCATTTATTATTCTGTTTATTACACTGGCTGCATACTTTAATTATCAAACTAGCCACGACACTAATCAGGTTAAATTTGATTCAGGAACAGTACCCAGTAATGAACTTGATGGTTTTTATGAGGGTAAGAACTTCAATGGTTTAGGTAAGAACTGGATGGGTAAAACTTTTGACAGCTCTACTAATTCCGGAATCAATACTTTTTCTGATGGCGACAGATATAAATTTAAAGTTTATGAGTCTCAGGGATTGCGTGATGATAAGACAGTATTGCGCCTGGATTACAACCTTAAGAGTAATCCATTCTGGATGCGATTTATAAAAGATGAAATAGTCGAAACTACCCCAAATACTTACCTCGGTAAGGTTACTTTTAAGATTATCCCGGGTTTACCCTTTACAGTAACTTACTTTGAATTGTCTAAGCAGAATTAGTATTCGTCAATGAACAGTGATGGTCCAATATTAAAGGTTTGATGATGTCTATGCTTATTAACTAGGCAGCCTCGACAATTTTTGAGAGTATTTTTTTTGCCTGCTACTAATCAAATAAAACGCTACTGCTTGCTTGTTTACTCAATAAAAGCTTAAACTACTCAGATGACAAGGCAACTTAATATTTAAAGATGCAAGACGGAACGTACCAACCACGATCATATGAATTGGGAGCTTACACACACCCTATTCCTGATTTGGGTTCAAAACTTTTACAAGCAGAACGAACTAGAGACTTTAGGCGAGTCGAAACAAACTTACATTCACTTTTAGAAAAAGGTTTATTTGTTGAAATGGTTGACGTCGTTGATTGGTTAGGAACGAGTCCACATAATTTTGAGTATCCAATTACTAGTGCCGCATTGTATAGACTAGGTATGAGTGAGGTAATAAAAAGAGATAGTGAGGATTATAAAATTGAATCAAAACAAAAATTGGCTGCCAAATTTCGACTTACACTTAACGCTATGAACCTGACCATTAGCGGATTTACGGACTACCTGGTCGAAAAAGCAGGCATACCAAACCTATCCGGGGCAGTCTACGAACGTTATGTCCCTTTTAAACAAATGCTAGAGGTTGAGTCTTTTCAAGGAATATCATTAAGCGATGAGCCTCTTTGCGATGGTTATGGAGATGTATGGTTTCCACCAAAGTTCTTGAACAGCCAAATGGAACAAAGGTTTTTCCAAGCAGCTGTCACAGTTTGCACACTTTGTGTACACCAAAAGGATTGTTTAAAAGAAGCAACGCAGCGCAAAGAAGTAAATGGTGTATGGGGTGGAGTTGTCTTTGAAGAGACTTACAGAAGGAAACGTAAAAAGCTTTTATAAGCCAGAAATAGTAGTGTTATTCTATTAGTATGATTTTAGACTTAGTGTTTATATTTGGTGGCTTGTTTGTTTTAGTCAGTTCGGCCGATTTTTTGGTCAAAGGTGCTAGCTCATTAGCAGTCAAATTAAAAGTCTCTGCCTTGGTAATAGGTTTAACAGTTGTGTCTTTCGGAACGTCAACTCCAGAACTAGCCGTAAACTTACTGGCAGCTTCAAGCAGTGCTCACGAACTGTCAATTGCCAACATCATTGGAAGCAATATTTCTAACATCCTGCTAGTCCTAGGAACTTCGGCCATAATTATTCATTTGAAGGTCAAAAATTCAACCGTGTGGCATGAAATTCCCATTGCGCTTCTTTCAATTTCATTTCTATTTTTCCTAATTTTAGATGAACAAATAACCAGGACCGAGGGTTTTGAGCTACTATTCTTCTTGGGAGTGTTTTTTGTATATTTGTTTGCTTTAATTAAGAAGCACAGAAAATCAGGCATTCTTAAAGAAGAAGCAAAAACCGGCACTGTTCACCCGACCCCATTGTCTTTGCTATACACAATCGGTGGACTAATCGGTCTCGTCGTCGGTTCGCGGTTACTAGTAGATGGTGCAGTCTCTTTTGCGGAAGTACTTGGCTTGTCCCAGACATTTATTGGAATCACGATTATCGGCATCGGGACTTCGGTTCCTGAACTTGCAACATCTCTTGTTGCAGCCAAAAAAGGTCAAAATGATTTAGCTATTGGTAACATAGTCGGAAGCAACATCTTTAACGTACTTTGGATAGTTGGACTCACAAGCGTTGTTAATCCACTAACAGTCAGCCATGTCGTAATTGTTGATTTGTTGGTTGCCACCTTTGCAACTCTATTATTATTCCTGTTCATGTTTCTTGGCAAACGACACGCGCTTACCAAACGAGACGGATTCATCTTTGTCGGATTATACATTTCTTATCTGATCTTTTTGTTAATCCGGGGTTAGCGCGATTTTTCGTCAAATTCTATCAAAAAAGTAGAGCCTTTGTTGATTGTGCTTTTAAGGACAATCTTTGTTCCATGAAGGTCGGCGATTTGCTTGGCAATAGCCAGGCCCAGCCCATAGCCTTCAGTTTTGAGTTTTGATCTAGAGTTATCTGCCCGAAAAAATCTTTCAAAAACTCGTTCTTTATCGGCTGGTCGCACACCGACACCATCGTCAGAAACACTAAATTCATAATGACCTTTTGTCTTCTTACCTATGACTTTGACTGTCGAGTTTTTAGGGGAATATTTTACAGCATTCTCTATTAATATCACCAGCAAATCTTGTATTTTTTCGTTGTCAACGTTGATGGTTGCTTTTGCAAATTTTGAATCAAACTTTATACGTTTCTCTTTGGCTAACTTTTGTCCACGGTTAACAGCTTTTTCGCCAATTGCACTTGCTTCAACGTAGCTTTTGTTTACCGACTCCATCGTGTCTTGTCTCGCCAGTTGTAATAGGCTGTTTGATAAATATTTAAGCTTTTCTAGCTCTTCGAGATTACTAACTAATAATTCTTTAGACTCTTTGAGTGTAAGTTTTTTATCCCTCAAAGCAACTTCGATTTCCGTCTGCATAGCAGCCAGTGGAGTTCGAAGTTCATGAGATGCATCTGCTGTGAATCTTAGCTGACATTTGTGTGCTTCTTCAATTGGTTCAAGAGTTCGTCTGGCCAAAAAGTAACTTCCTGCTCCACCAAGACCCAAAAGAATAAAGTTTGTCAAAAGCACACGACTAAGTACGAAGTTCCTACTGTCTAAAAGTTGTTGTTTTCTGGCTTCGACAACTTCAGATCTAGCGCCAACCAGACCAATTCTATCAATAATATCTTGTTGGCGTAACAAAGCCGAGTCGATTTCTCTGGTTGATACATTAAACCAAACTAGACTGAAGAATATGGCTACAATTGATAGCAGGATTGCATAGATCAACGACAGTCTGGTAATGGCTCGATGATAAGGACTCATGTTTTTTCACCCAACTTGTAGCCAAAACCACGAATCGTGATTATTAATTTCTTTCTAAACGGCTTGTCGATCTTTGCTCGCAAACCTTTTATAGTTGCTTCGATTGTATTGGGCAAAATATTAGCATCAAAATTCCAAACATGATCACGGATTTTTTCTTTGCTCTGAATCACTCCAGGATCACGCATTAAAAACTCCAACAGTGCAAATTCTTTGTTACTCAGCTGAATGTTTTTCTTGCCCCGTTTTACTTCGTAATTTGTTGAGTTTAGTAGAAGATCATCGAACAGAAGCTTTATTGAAAGCGATTTCTTTGGGCGACGAAGCAGCGCCTTTACGCGCGCAACTAACTCGTCGAAAGAAAACGGTTTTATCAAATAATCATCAGCGCCCATGTTCAAACCTTCGACGCGGTCTTCTATGTGATCCTTTGCTGTTAGAAACATTATGGGTGTATTATCGCCAGCTGCGCGAAGTTTCTTCAATATTCCACTACCATCAACATCGCCTGGCATCATTCTATCCAAAATAATAATGTCGTAATCTTCGTTTTGGGCCTCAAGCAAACCTTCGTCACCATCAAAAGCAACGTCAACTGCGTATGACTCTTGCTCCAGACCTTTCTTTATGGCCCGGGCTAATTTTCGTTCGTCTTCAACTAATAATATTCTCAATTTATCTCCGTAATCATTATATAGCAAAAACCTGCCCTTGACAGGGCAGGTGATGCTAGCTTACCGATTTTTCATTTAGAATTTTCGGTGTCCCTCTTTTGGGAATTTATGACCGTGACCTTTGAAATGGTCGGGCTTAAGGTCTTTGATGGGGATATCATTTTCCTTTGCCCAAGATACAAATTCCTCGTGAACTTGTTTTATCTGTTTAACCTTCTCAACGTGGTCAATGTCCTGCTCTTTGATTTCTAGGATAGACTCGAAAACCTCCGCACGTTTCTCTTCAACCAAAGTTTTTTGCTCCTCGGTTATAACGCCTTCCTCGACTTTCTTTTGCAGGAATTTACTCACTCGCGCCTCTCGATCTGCTTGCTTTTCCTCATGGAATTCATCAAACACTCGATCAACTTCTGCTTCATTGAGATTAAAGCGGGTAGCAATCCTCTCTGTTAAAGTGCTTGTTGGATCTTGTGCGCTGACTGAGCCTGCACCAAGAAACACCACCCCTCCAATGGTCAGCACTGCAAGCGGAAGCAATGCTGCTTTCTTGATGTCAATTTTACGTTTTGTAATATTTACCCTTTCTTTTACGTTGGTAAACTTGTTCTTTCAACTATACGTCTTGCTTATTTTGTATATGGAGCAAGGTAATGAGTCGATCGAACAGTTACATAATATAAGTCGGTGCTGACTCTTACCTGAACTTTACTTGAAAACCACCTGAAAATATCTTTAGTTTTCGAGGTTGTTATGAATGTTGGTTAAGGCGTCTAGGAATTGCCTACGTTTTTGTTTGGCGTATGGATTCTGCTTCTCAATTGTTTCAAACAGATCCTGAGAATGCGATTTATCCAAAAATATTAATCGTAATACTGATTCAAATGAAGGAGTTTTCAATGGCTGATCTTTTATGCCAATGTCACTCAGGCCACGGCCAATAAAAAACGTAAGTGCATGCACCTCGGCCATTACAATATCGTGTTCATCGCCAGTCATTTTTTCTATAATCATGCCCTGAGCTTTCACCCATTTCATAACCTCATTGGCCCGATCGCCCGCCTGTTTCGTCACAACAAAAGTCTGGCCAAAAAGCCCATCCTTTGTAGACTGTGGCCCGAAGAGTGGATGAGTTAACAAAACATTTTTATGTTCGGGCAAAACTTTCGCAAAAACTTTTTCGACTTTTGTTTTTACTGATGTTACATCGACCAAGAGCGTTTCTTTAGAAATAATCGGCTTCAGCTTTTTTAGTAATCCTTCGATAGAATCAAAAGGTGTAGCCAACACAATTACGTCAGCCTTTGCAATCGTATCAAGGCTAACCATTTTCGCACCTTTAATTTTGATGTCTCGTCTTGAACTGGCCAGCACTTCAACGTCTTTTGGCATGAACCTAACAATCAATCGCCCAAATTCACCCATTCCTATAACACCGATGGTTCTAATCATCTGCCTTTAACCTTTTATGATTTACAACAACTTCATCGATAATCGCTCGCCAAATTTTCTGCGTCATTTCTGGCTCAAGTCCCGCTGAAGCTGTTTTTGACCTTAGTCTGTCAAAGATCTCTTTTTCGCGGTCAGGCGCTACTACAGGCATTTTGTTATTGGCCTTAAATTCACCGACCTGCTGCGTCAGCTCAAATCTTTTAACCAACAACTCTAGTATTTCATCATCAATTTTGTCTAATTCTATTCTTAATTCTTCCAATTTCATACTATCTCCTTAATTAAAAAATCCGCACTCAGCGGATCTCAAACACTACAAAACCGCCGATAAATTAGCGGCATAGATAGGGTAAGGCCATAAATAATGTTTTCACAAGAGTAATATTAACATATTTTTGTGATATTAACAATTATTTAAAGAGTCGATGTTTCTTTTTTCGGCCACGTTTTGAATGTTTTTCATCAGCATTAACAAACCAAAGGTCCAAGAGCTGAATGACGATAACAGTTCCAATAATTGCACCATTTAAGTTTATTATTTGTTTTCCAACCTCAGATTGACCAAGAAAATCTTGGGCACTCAATGGCAGAATTGGGATTAAAAACGCGGCAAAAACAACACCGGTGATAGTAAGTGGTAAGGCATGTAGAATTGTCTTGGAACGAGAAAGAGTGCCTTTTAAAAACAAGGCTGTCAAGATGATCGGCAACATTAACAGAACCGCTTCGCCATAACTATAAACATCGTCCGAGTTGGTCATGGCTTTTAAGGCAAGCTCGCCTGACTCACCAAAGTACCGTGCAATCAATTCACCGGCCATAACAGAGAAAAAGATGTGTGTAGCTTTGACCCTGAAGGCCAAACCAAGGACCAAAGGAAAGGCCACAATTGAAATTACTAAAATAAGTGGGATCATTCTTTAATTATAGCATTAGCGTTGTAAATTCAACGTTTGACCAAGCTCTAATCCAGCCCTGGTAGCAACTCCACTACTAAGTTCTATTACAAATGTAGACGGAGTTTCGGAACAAAAGGTGTTCGGGTACGAGTCTGGTTTGACCTCAGATTCTATTTTTACAATCTGTTTTTGTTCATCTAGCCAAACAATGTCTATTGCAAAATTCATATCTTTCATCCAAATACAGGATGGAGAAGGTTGTGTGAAGTTAAATTGCATTCCAAAGTCTTCAGAAATGTATTCGTATTTTGACAAACCAACAGATTGAGATTGCTTATCTTGTGCAATTTCAAGCTCAATACACTTTCCAACATCTCCATGTTTATAATTGTCATATCGGTTAGTATCTGGAAGTCTAATAACACAATCAGTTTCACCGCTAGTTTGGCTGAAACCCCTTATAGTCAATAACCCTATGCCAAGACCAATTACCACAAGAAAGATTAATCCAATGACCATAGTTCTAGTACTTGGGATCTTCATTTTACGGGGTTTTGTTCAGCTTCTAAGATATCTGAAGGCTTAAATCGTTCTACCACAGATTTCTCACTCTCGATTGTTGACTTTTTTACCTCAATTTCTAGGAATTTTTCAACTCGGCGCATATCTGCCAGCAAATCTGAACGGTCTTTGTTCGAAAGATAAATATTAAAAATTGATCCACCACCATTACGAGCAAAAACTGCCTTATCGCCAACTTTTCTATTTTGATCGACTCGAAGGACTGATTCTAAGCGTTGAATTTTTCTAAGACCAATAAATGAGGCAATTTTGCCTTCTGTTTTTGGATAAATCTTCATAACGCAGGCATGTTTTCTTTGGTGTCTAGGAATTACGGGACGCATGGGCAGACGGATCAAAATGTCATTTTGGGAGTGATCTAGGTTATACGCTTCGCTATACAAGAAATCTCTAAATCCGCCAGTTCTGGCACCGGTTTCGATAATCTTCCAACCTTCGTCTGTTTTCATTAGTTCAACATGGGCCGTTGTTGATCGAAGTCCTAGTGCTTCTACTGATTGTTTTGCTACGGCGATTGCTCTTTGTTCTTTATGCGATGTTAATTTAGTTGGTGTAATCTGCTTGTATCCAAAAAAGTCTTTTAGGCCAACAGAATACCCGGTCGTGATTTTTACTAAAGGAGTAGCATACATGGTTCCACGACTGTTTACATAGATGTCTGTTGAATACATTGAGCCTTCCATAAACTGCTCAACAATGATTGAAGGAACGCCTAGGTAGCCTTTGGCTCGATAAACAGACTTGAGCTTTCTGAAACTAAGTTTTAATGCTTGTTCGGCTTCTTCTTGGTAAAAACAAACTTGAACCAAAACGCTTGCAGCTAAACCTGTTGGCTTGACAATACATGGATACCCAACTTTGGTTTTGATTTTTTTCAAAGTTGCTTCAGAATAATCATCGACAACCAGATATTTCGGAGCAAGCTTCTTTTCAAAATGGCGTAATCTGCGGCGCATCAGAATCTTGTTTGTTGACCAATCAATAGATTCGGGTGTTGGTGTCTCCAGGTATGGTACTTGAGGAATTATTTTTTGGAAATACAATAAGTTTTTTTCGCCCCTACAAACAATTCCAACAATTTTGTCAAGATATGGTTTTAGCGTCGATTCAATCTGTGACACAGAGTTAGTGTTAATAAATATCTGTTTATAATTTTTTGGCATTCGGAATCGGTAAGAAGTCTTGTCTGACTTATCGGAGATTATCAGTACATCCAGCTTTCTACCCAGTTTTTTCTCGACAGATTTAACAGCATTAATAATATAGTCTTTGACTGATTCTGGGATCTCTTGAACGAATACCA
>JALYPT010000008.1 GCA_030856205.1 bacterium
TAGACGAGGAATGGTAATTGGTTACTTTGCGGTTTTTGGTGCATTAGGAGGTCTTTCGCTGATTTCTACAATGGGCGGAGAATCTGAAGCCACTAATACAAAGATCGAAGCAGTTGAGGCACCGTCTCTTGATTATGAATCGGGACCAAAGATAAAGCCTGTTACAACTGAGGCGCCAACCACAACATTAGCTACAACGACTACTACAACCGAACCTGTTCCCGTTGTATTCGAGGCGGGTCCAGGCGAAAGCTTAGGAGTACTTCGGATACCAGCACTTTGCGAAGAGATTGAAGTATTTGGCTACAATGAGATCGAAAATCTAAATAACATCATCGGTACTGGTGCAGCCGTGGTAGATAAACTTGAAGTTGACATTGTACCTGATGAAAATTGTGACCTTTTAGATCAAAGAGAAGCCCTAGCCGAGGCCGACGGCACAGAGGTAATTACACGTTCTGAACGAACCAGAACGAGATTAATTACAAGCGAAAACCCAAATGGCAACGTTGATTATTGGGAACCGGTAGCTGGCCATGAACAAGGCTTGGATGGTGGCTACACCTCTGTATTTCCAGGTCAACCAGGTAATGTCTTATTTGCGGGGCATGGTTCAACATTCAGTGCAGCCTTTGCCGACATCGGTTTGCTTGAACCAGGCGACCAAGTCACTTTTGATCGGGCAGACGGGAGAACTTTTACCTACGAAGTAATAATTTCTGAGGTCTTACCGAATAATGATTATTCGCCTTTCTTACATTATTCACACCCAGACTATGATTCAACTATGACAATTTACAGATGTGGTGACGTTAATGGAGCATCTGGTAGTGATGTTGCGCGCTATGCTGTGCGGCTGGGAATCCCAATACGTTAAACATAACAATTTTGCATAAATAGGCAAAATGTAGCAAAAAGCATTGACAATTATACATGAGTATGAGAGAATATATACAATTAGCTTTGAGAGTGGAATAAATAGCTATTTAAAAGGAGAACATATTATGGAAAGAAAATTTGAGAAGAACGAACGAGAAGATAGTAAACGAGAAGTCAGTAGAGCTCGGCTTTATCTAGCAGCTGGAATTGCAGCTGGAGCACTTTTTGCAAGTGGAACAATTTATGCTTTAACGGATAGTTCAGACGCACAAGGAGTTCCTTGTGATCCTGTCATAGATGGTCAATGTGAACCCAATGACACGCTTTTGAAGCCTACAACTACAACTGGTCCAGATAGCACAACTACAACTGGTCCAGAAATCACAACTACAACTGTTCCAGATAGTCCAGAAATCACAACTACAACTGTTCCAGATAGTCCAGAAATCACAACTACAACTGTTCCAGATAGTCCAGATAGTCCAGTATCGACACAGCCACCAAATGTAAATCAACCAGCGAAAACTAACTAAAGGTAACAACTATGAAACTACGAAATATTTTAAAAAAATCAATCAGTTCAATGCTAGTAATAGGACTTGTTACAGCCGTTTTAGTCCTTGGTGTAAAAACCGCAAATGCACAGCAACAAATCCCTTATGGCAGCCCAGCACCAGTAAATGCAGAATTTAACATCTACACTGGCGCACCATCAGGAATCGGCAATGAATCTGACTTCGTTAGACTACGAAAAAGTACTGGTTCACCAACTATTTCAGCTGTAGATAACGATTTCAGTGATCCACTAGACGCCGCTTGTGAAGTTGGCGAACGATTTGATATCCGAACTTACATCCACAACGGTGCTGCATCTGAGTTTAATGACAATGGTAACGGTTCTGCCGTTGCTCTTGGCGTTGCACTTAACATGGACGCACCACTAGGTGTTTCTGATGATACATTCACATTCGATAGCACAATCAGTTCAAGTAATGCCGGATCTGTTTATGACAACGGAACGCTTAACTGTGATAACGAAGTACAGCTTCGATTGGTTCCACAAACCGTCTACGTTTATTCACTAGAATATGGGTGGCAAAACATTTCAGATAACGCTGTAAATGGCAGCACTCCAATCTCTAGCCGAGTAGTTGGCGGAAGTGAAGTCTGGGGATGTTGGGAAGACCGAGTCGTGGTAGTTTATCAGGTTGAAGTGGTTGCTCCACCAGTTACTCCAGAAGTGCCAAAAGTACCAGAAGTACCCAAAGTACCCAAAGCACCAGAACTCGAGACCATTCCTAATACAGGTGCAGGATCAATAGTTGGATTGTTCGCAGGTGTTTCAGCACTTGGAACAGGCGCTTATCAGTTCGTTGCCCGAAAACGAAGATAAGTTTCTTTCAACGATAAAACAGCTCCAAAAAGGGGGCTGTTTTTATTTGGTTGCGTTTTCTCCTAAGGTTTGAGATAATCAAGAAGTAATTAACCAAAAGGAGAAAAACATGGCAGAAAGTAATAAACCTAATACTGGATACGGAATCCTAAGCTACATCGGAATTCTAATCATCATTCCATTCATTGATGAAAAATTCAAAAACACAGCTTACGGAAAGTTCCACCTAAACCAAGCATTGGTTCTAATCATTGCATGGTTCGCGACTGGTGTTCTTTCAATGATCCCAGTTCTTGGATGGATCGGTGGTCCAATCATAGCATTAGTGCTTTTCGTGTTCTGGGTTATGGCAGTAGTTGGTGCAGCACAAGGCAAGATGACAAAAGCTCCTCTTATCGGTGGCATCGAACTGTTGAAATAACTGTTCAAGTTTGACTGATAAAAGAGTCCTTGTCACGGGGACTCTTTTTACGTGATACTGGTATTTTACCTCTGTTTGTGGTAAAATATTTGGGTTCGATCCGGAAGTTAATCTGATTGAAAATTACGCCTCATACTAGGGTATGAGACTCGTATTTTCGCGAAATGTGCGAAAATGTAAACA
>JALYPT010000041.1 GCA_030856205.1 bacterium
AAGACTTTGAGTTTAGTTTCCAACCTGAGTTAAAGAAAGGAGAAATACTTGAGTTAGCATCATGCAGATTCCTCAGTAAAGGTGACAACGTCATCTTTATCGGTCAACCAGGTACCGGTAAAACCCACCTCTCTATCGCTCTTGGCATTAAAGCCTTAACTTTAGGCTACACGGTCCTGTTTACCAGTGTCCACGACATGATCACCACACTCCAACAGAGTAGAGCTGATCTTACCTACCAGAAAAAACTCGAGCTCTACACCAAACCAGACCTGCTCATCCTTGATGAACTCGGATACAAAAGCATGGGTGAAACAACCGTCGAAGACTTCTTTGAAATTGTCTCAAGACGTTATGAAAAGAAATCCACTATCATCACTTCAAACAGAGAATTTGCACAGTGGGATAAAATATTCTTAGATAAAACCTTAACCGGAGCAATCATAGACCGGATCATTCATCACTGCCACACCTTTACCATTAAAGGAGACAGTTATCGCTTTAAAGCACGCAACACACAACAAACTCAAGAGAGCACATAGCATTCATATACACAAACCCTACCTCACTACAATTCTCCAACCACACACCACTTAGTCCTCCTGTCTTCATAGCTCTTCTAATACTCCGTAACTAATTACGGTATATTGAAAGATATATGAAGAGTTTAGTGCACAATATTATTTTCCAATCCTTGTACTAATTATTTTCCAGTTGACACCGCATCGGGCGTGTGGCTCAGGGTGTTAGGGGCCGAGTAGTAGAGACGAGAGCCGCGTGGTAAGAACTCGAACGGAAGCGTCGCCAGTTGCATCGGTGCAAACTGGGTAGGCGAGGTCGCGGTTGGAACCGTGATAACCGTACCAGTAGGCGCAGGTGCAGCAGTGGTTTCCTCTGACTCATTTGCGGTAAAAGGCGCGGAAGTTGTTGGGGCTGCCGTAGCAACAGGGCGGATCAATGACTCGTTGATTGCGTCAACTTGTGCCTTCCTCCAGAGGAGATAGCCAAAAACGCAGCTGAAAAGCAGCGCGAGGATCAGCAACACCGCCACGAGCCACTCGGCCATATCCCACCACAAGGGGCGGGTAAGCTGCCAGTACTCATAGCGGACTAAGAAATTGGGCTTGCGAAGCGTGATCCGCGGAATGCGCGTAGTCTGGGTGTTAATCCAGCCTTTCACAGCATCCACCCTGGGATCAACTACTCGCTTACTCCAAGCTTCGAAGCCACTGCGGGTCTTGCGATACCAGTCCTGAACGAACGCCCACAAAGCGGTCATGAATCGGTCGAACGCCGTGTTCTGGGTATTGTATGCCAGTTTCAGTTCTTCCCACGGCGTCATCAGGATGCGCTTCTGCTCCTTGCTGTACTGCAGTTCAGGTTTCTCCTTCAGGAGATCGGCGAGCGGCGTGCTCAACGTCTCGAAGTTGATCCCATACCTACGATACAGGGCAGACATGTCATACTTGTTTTCGAACAGCTCCTCTTTGATGGATGTGTATTTCTCATAAGGCTGTTCCATGCGGATGCGCCGTAGTTTGTCACGGGTCTGGTAGTGCTCTCGGCGCAGGTAAGTCGCGTCATCTGGGATACCGAAGTCGGATGATCGCAGGTTGTAGTAGAAGTTGTAGTCAAACGGCCATCCGTGCGATGCTTCGAGCTCCGCGATGCGTGCTTGCAAGCGCAAGTTCTCATCCTTGGAATCTCTCAGCTCACGACGCAGCCGCTCGATCTCGCTCATCCGACCCTCTTCCATGACGACCAGAATGATGATCAGATTGATATCCGACGATGGGCGGGCGGGCTTCCTGCTTGGCGCGATGTGTTCCAACAGGCTGGTCGGGATCGATTTGGTTGCCATGGTACCGTACTCCTTAGCTAAGGACTCGGTGACTTTCGGTTGTCGCCAACTCTCGACTCATACGATGAGCCGTAGAATTGGAAGCTTTAGTTCCGTCACCAAAAAGAACAGGCAAACTAGATTCAGACAAAATATCTAAACCCACTTTGCCTGCTCCTTATAAGTGACAAAATAGCAGGTAAAAAAGTAATCTCAAACGTAAATAGCAGGGAGAAACTGATCGCGCTAAAAGGCTTTAGATAGAAAATAGTCTTGCTAATCACAAGTTATTAAACAAGTCTAAAGTGACCTTTTCTCGATCAGTAGCCTCCCTACTAGGAATGTTAATGTGCGCTGTTTTCGGCCTCTATTAGCCTCATCAGGTAGCGAATCGTTAACGCTACAAACACACAGAGAGACAACAGCACAATAAATTAAAAAAATTCAAAAACAGCAACGATAAATCGTTGGGCTTCTTCTTTTTTCGTAATTCTTGCTTTTCAAGTTTTTCCCTTTCTAGGTAGAACGCACACCGTGCGGCGTGCAGAGCATGCGCTCTACCATAATGACCAGCTGCTCGCTACCGATAGATCATACGATCAAGCCAGCGGAAGAAGAACAGCAGGCCGACAGTTAGGAAGATAGCTCCCAGCTGGATGCCGACGAAGATCAGGATGTTGTCGCGGTTGGCAACAAGCCACAGCCGCATAAGCACTGCAAGCCATAGATTGACGTTACAGATCACAAGGGAATACATCGTCGCACGAACCAGCAGTGGCCCAAGTCGGCGTTTGCGCTCCATCGTGGTTCCTTTCTAGTTGAAGCAGCGGGCGCTGCTCATGTCAGGCGTGATGTCACCTTCGTTGTGCCAGGCCTCCTGCGTAAGCTGCGAGTTGATCCGCTTGCCGATGAAGTACTCGATGCGCCCCAAAGTCTCTTCGATGCCCTCGACTTCGTAGAGCCCGTAGGACTCATAGATGCGCAGAGCTTGGAGCTGGGTGGGGACGACTTCGTCAGCGGTGTGCGGGAACTTTGAAGGGATACCATCCATCGTCCAGGTGTTGGTAGCGCGGTCGATCTTGATGATGACCCGCATGAACTGGCTCTCAATGAACAGCTCGCGCTCGTCCGCACAGTCCTGCGTAGTTGAAGGCTGCATACCAGCGATCTGCCACATGGTGACAGGGACGCCACAGCACAGCAGGACAAAAGCCACAAGACTGCCGATCAGGATGTTGCGGGTACGAGGATTCATGGCGTTTCCTTTTGTTCATAATGTGAGTGCAACTCTGCACAGTGCTTTGCTGCACTCACATGCGTTGTTCAGCGGCTAGTTGATGTCGCCATCGCGCGTCCAGGATGTTCGCGTAGCGCGCGAGCTGAGTGCGGTACCGATGAGGCTTTCGATCTGGCCCATAAACTCGTCGATGAAGTTCGTCTTGTAGATGCCATACTGCTCGTAGATCTTCAGCAGTTGGAGCTGGGTGGGGACGACTTCATCGCCTTCCTGCGGTCGATCAGCGGGTGTTCCGGTGAGCGTGTAGTGCTTAGCGCGGATCATGATGTGAACACGCGTCAGCTGGCTCTTGACGAAGACATAGCGATCGGACCAGTTGGTATCAACGGTGGCAAGTGGCTTCGACTGTCGTTTGAGGACGATGGCAGTGACCAGGTTGATCAACACCAAAAAGCCGGAGATCAGGATGCCGACGGAGATGCTGGTGAACAGGGCGGTCAGCAGGTGGTCCCCCTGGGTGAGTGTGTAGAGCAAGGCAAGGATGCCTGCCATCACTGACCAAAAGGCGGTTGCGCGTGGGCTTGTCATTGTTGTGCCTTTCATTCTTGACTTAGATTGTTACCAGTAGATGGTGTTTTTGGAGGTTTCTCCTTTCACTAGTTGACTGCCGAAAAAATGAGCTACGATTAACTCGCTTTCTGGGCAGTCAAATAATAAAAGGTTAGAAAAAAACTTGTCTATTGTCTCTCTGTTAAGGTACATTGAACTCAAAATGAGCTCATGCTCAACAAAGTCAGTTACGCTCGAAAGTGAGCCTAGTGACTCTATGGGCAAAAGGCACTATAGCACAAAATGTAACAAAAGTCAATACTATAGGATATAGATTACCGCATAATTACCGTATACAATAAGGTCAGTATCTCAAACTATTTCGGTAATTCAGGAGCACTTATGGCTAGGTATTTCTATTGTGACAAAAAGACAGAAGCAGACGGACTATGTATATTGGACATGAAATGGCTTCGCAAAAAAAAATATATAGAAGAAAACTGTATCTGGAACGGTAGCCTACACTGGACACACAGACCATCAGGGACAAGAAGCAACATTAATGCCTATATAGACAACACTTCAAAAATCCCCACTATTAAACTCTCATATACTCAAACTAGCTATTCTACAGGAGAAAAATCACATTACGAATATGCTATCAGACTACTCAAAACCCCTTGTAAATTTGGAGGCTCCCGCCATTGGTTTACATGCCCTCTTCAACACAATGGAATCGCCTGCAATCGAAAAGCTTCAAAGCTGTATTTATCGGGAAAGTATTTTGGATGCCGACACTGCCACCAGCTCAGCTATAACTCTAAAAACGAGAACAGGAAAAACAAATATTTCAAAGCGTTCAATACAGACATACAAATAGATAAGATTGAAGAAAAATACCACCAACTCAAACGGAAAACCTATGCCGGTAAGCCAACAAACAAAGCATCTAGATTAATAGCCAAGAAAGAGCGTGTTGTATTCGGCTTTTCTAATAATTCAGTTCATGAACTACGAAGCAAACTAATGGACTCGATCTACAATACCAGCTAATCAAAACGGTATCTCATCAGGATTTACATACTCATCATGCACCATCCTACTCCCACTCTCTAAACTATATTCCCCACTAAAAGAAACTATATCTCCACTATATATAAGGAACTGAAAAGGCTTTATTGTAAGGTAATCAATAGGTAAATTTACTGAATTTGTATCGTTTACTTCAGAAAATATAGTATTAGCTGTTTCATTTCCAATAATTCTTTTCAAAAACTCACGAAAAAAGTAAAAGTGCTTCTTCTGCAGTACTGCCTCTCCAAACACTGATCCCTTCTTCCCCTTCATATACTCCAAAGCCACATCCATACCCACCACTTCGTACAACTGAATATCCTTCTTAACCCTAACAACCAGATTGCGCTTGATAAGGCTTCTAAAAGCCCGCTCTACTTTCAAGCGATTCCAACCTGTATAGAACTGCAGTTGATCAATATCAAAAACAAAACCACCGTGCTTCAGATGACGTTTATCCCAATCCATAATCAAATCCTTAATAGTGCGATACAACATCCACTCGCTATCACTCAGCTCTAATTGCCGAATAAGCAAATAATCTTGACGAACAAAATCCCCCCACCCTCTCAAACGATTAAGATATCCCGATATAAGCGATTCTTTATTCATAGCAATCCTGTTTGTCACCTATACATATAAAACACGCCACAAACAAAAATAGGGCTCTTACAGTTGCCCTATAGATACCTTATACAAACGATCGAGCAGCTCCGACTTCTCACCTTTTGCTAGTTCAGCAAACTCCATAGAATTATTTAAAGCCGTCCGTATCTCCCACCGTGATACTGTGCGTCCTAAACAGTTAAGTTTTGCTAAATTATTTGAGATCAGCGGGTAATCACCGAAGTACGAAACCCGTTCATCACTCCGGCACATCCTAAAGAGTGTGACAAGACGAATATTTGGAGAACGTCCTATTTCACCATCCAATAATTGATTGAGGGATGATGTTTCTTGAATCTTCATATTTATTAAGACCTTTCATATATGTTTAACTTTTATCTCTGGGTATCTTTTGCACCCGCCTATTCATTACACTATTTCTAGGTTTTTGAATGTTTTGCTCGCTTGAGTAATACGCATTTCTTCGTACCTGCTCAACAAACAACCGTGATAATTGCTCTAGAAATAAATCCCGTTTCATACCTAAAACCCATGAATCCGTGTCTTTAATTCCACAATGCTATCTATTACATTCCGTGTAGGAAGCAAAAGCGTCCTATCCCAATGCTTACGAAGGAGCTCTTCACACTCCTCAGTTGAAGCATCAAAAAAGAACGTGCAAAAATTGCCGTTCATCTTCACAACATTTGATAATGGGATCCCCGATGCACGTATAAGAGCACAGGAATAAAAGTCTTTACTAGACCATTTTTCTTTCATATTACCTCCTTAATTAATGAGATAATATTAGGATTTAGGCCGGATGGATGAGTAGATACTTATTAGAGGGTTAGCTCTACAAGTATGAAGGGAAACCTTATGTCCTATGGTGGGATGCAGCAAGTTGATTCTGATCAATAAATACACCAAATCCATCCTTTTGAACCAAAACTAGAACTCCACTCAATTGCTTATTGTTTTCGATTTTGGCTCTAATGGACTTAAATACATCTTCTGACCAACTATTTACTTTACCAAGAGTATATCTAGCAATTTCAGCATCATATTTTATATTGTCCCCTCTGGATTGATAAAAATCCTTTTTCGAAACTATCGAGTTTATATTATTAATTAGCAGACACATAGCGTTAGACTCCAACAATCCAGAAAATTCGATTTTTTCGCCTAAAAACTCTAGTGTGCTTTCCTTAAAAACAGGAACCATTCCATTGCCAGACTCACAAAAAACATGTGCTCTAGCAACATTAATTAGAATTGAGTACTGTCCTTGCATTTCTGGACCTGTATCAATATAACCGGTTTCATCATCATCATAAACATCTTGAAAATATTTACAGTATTCCAGACTAGAAATGTAGTTCTGTGCTCTAGCCACACAAGTAATCAGATCAAGTCCGCCCTCGAAATCCAAGTCGTCAAGATCATTTATGTTTTTTTTGTGAGATATTCTAGTAAACCAATCATTTTTAGAATACGCTTCTACAACCCGTATAGATTCCAAATAGTCAACCGTTTCATCATACTGATAGCCGAAAGATAAGGGTATTTGATCTTTATATTTATAGAATGTAAATTGCTCATTCAGGAGTTCTTTTTTAGATTTAGCGATATTACAAATGATCCAAGTCTTATTCGGAGGAGTAGAATCGAGGATTGCAGAAACCACTCTTTTTACATCAACTAGAAATTTACTTTCTGACATATTGCATTTTTCATCTACATATATTAACTTGTAATTACCTACAATATAACCAGAAATTATGAAAAAGAAAAGCACCAAGATCGATTTAGAAACACTCCCTCCACTTATCAAGTTATCTCTAGTCGCGGAACTCATGTCAGTATCTACCGCTACCCTTCGTGTATGGGACAAAAACGGCAAGTTACCCGCGATACGAATTGGTGAACGCAAAGACCGAAGATACAAAAAAGAAGATGTCCTAAAAGCACTCAATGAAGGAGTCTAAATGAAAAAAGCCTACATCTATGCCTGTGTAAGCACTGAAGAGCAAGCCGAAGAAGGTAAGAGTATCGAGACGCAAATAAAACTGTGTCAAAATCACGCCAAAAGCAACGGAATATCCATAGCAGGCCAATTCATCGACGAAGGAAAATCAGCCACAAATATCAACCGTCCAGCACTCAAAGAAATGTTAGCCAAATGTGAAGAGGACGGCATAGTAGATATAATCCTAATCCAAGATACCGACCGACTAGCACGCAACACTCTAGACCATCTCACAATCAAATCAATTCTCAAGAAGCACGATATTCAACTTGTCTCCATAAGCCAACTCATGATTGATGACAGCCCTGAAGGCAATCTAATAGACACAATCTTAGCAAGTGTTAACGCCTTTCAATCTCAGATCACAGGACGCAAAACAAGTAAAGTTATGGAAGAGAAAGCAAAAACAGGATGGTATTCCGGAGGGCTTCCAGCACTAGGGTACAAAAACATCGACAACACACTACCCGCCTCCACTTTAGACAAGCGAATAATTGCCATAGACGAACAAGTTGCTCCACATATCCAAAAGATATTTGAAATGTACGCCAAAGGCGATCACAGCGTGCAAGACTGCGTTGATTATCTTAAGTCTCACAATATCCGCTCACCACACAACGCAAACATTCACGTAAGCCTAGTAGCACGAATTCTCAAAGATAATTTTTACCTAGGCAAATTCTATTGGAAGGCCGTTGAATACCAAGGCAAACATCAACAACTAATCACCCAAGATCTATTTGATCGTGTACAAGACATGCTCATAGCCAACACACAAAACCAATCCAGAAAAAGAATTCACAACTTCCTACTTCGTGGTTTCGTAATATGTGACGATTGCGGTAGACGGTATTGGGGTGAAAAACACAAAAAACCAAGCGGACTAGTATTCCGCTACTACTTTTGCCCGAACTGCAAAAAAGATACCTACATAGATCAAGACAAACTCGAACAAGTGGTAGAAAAAGAGTTTGAACAAATCCAACTCTCAAAAGAGTACGTCCAACATGTACTAGATACGGCTCACAAACTGCTCGAAGAAATTAGAGGAAGCCAAGACAGCGAAAAGAAGCGGATACAATCCGAACGAACAAAAGTAGAAAAAGCCATGAGAGAATTAGAAGATAGCAGATTCGTACATCGCACTATCTCAGACGATTCATTCCAAAGAATATACGGACGCTACGAGCAACAAGGTCGTGACCTAAACGAACAAGCCAAAGACCTCACCGCCGACCACTCCCAAAAGATCAAAGCACTCAAAGAGATATTAAGACTCGCAGAAAACATTGGAAGAGCTTACCGAGAAGCCGACTATTCACTCAAACGAAACTATCTATCTTTGTTCTTTAAAAACTTCACAGTATCAAAAGGTATAGTAAAGGGATATGAGCTTCAAGAAAACGTTAAAACCCTCATTGAAGAGGGTTTCGTTCGAGTATCATCTACTATGCTCCCCCTAGTGCATATGTTCAGGAACAGAGAGATACAGTTCGAAGTTTCACATATTCAGCTCAAAGCATTAGTAGATTACATTCCTACAATAATCACAACCTCTGCCTAGCCTTCTTCATCCTCAAAATCAGGACGTACTTCCCTAATCCACAGATATTATACTGAACGAGAGTAAAGTATAATAAATACGCCACCTTCAAAGTACAAAGCTTGATTACCTACTACATTTGAGGCATATAAGGCATGAACCAATACAACACCTATTAGGTAGCCAACACATAAAAGGATGACTCCAGTATCTCTATGCTGTTTTCGTATTGGATTAGCCATGTAATTAGTGTGGAATTCTATAGTATAAAAATCAATAGGTTATTTAAGCAAGTCAAAGGCTACATAACCACCAATTGCAAAAGCCACGATATAAAATGGGATGAACAAGAGCAACCAGATTGGGTTAAATTCGCCATTCCTATCCTTTGTCTTCTCCGCTAGTTTATTTAAGTAAGCAATAATCCAAAACGAAATAGTTAGAAAGATTACAAATTGAATTATGGGTTTTATATTTATCCACATATTAATTTAGAGAACCGTAATGCATAACCATTATGCAAAAATTTGTATA
>JALYPT010000024.1 GCA_030856205.1 bacterium
TTTCTACTGCTGTTGTTTCAGCAACCTTATCAATTCCACTAAAAATCGAATCGAAAAAGGTGTAAACACCGAAAGAAATAACCAAAACCGTGATCAAACTAAGTACACCAAGCAAAACCGCCAAGCCGGTCCTACGTTTTTTGGTAGACGCATAATACTCCCGAACTTCTTCGGGCAACTTGGGATTCTCATCCAGATTATGCTTACGTTTAAATAGTTTTACCATAAAGTCTTCCTATGTCAATATTGTACCACCTTTAGTGTAGTTTTTGCAACAACCCTTCTCTTCAAGCACTTTAGCTTGCTAATATAAATGCACAGCTTGGAGGGTAACGTGCAAACCACACTTGAAGGTTTTGAGACCTTTGAACGTCTAAAAAATGATGCGTATCTTTTAGTAGATCACGGCATTTCAGAAGAAGAAATCGAAGATGGAATGACGGCTTACGCAAATTTTTCAGAAAATCTTCCTGATCCGTCACTAGAAGTAATAAACCAAATGATGCCAGGAATCGATGAGTACACGATTGGATCAAAACAGCTAGACGATTACGACTATAGCAAAGATACGCAAAAGTTCTGGCACAAGTACCGTACAAGCTTCCCTGAATGGGAAAAACCAGGTGGTTATTCTAATAGAAGCTTGCAAACGAGAGCACTTATCCATGCAGGTAGAAAAATATTAGATGAAAAAACATCAACTTTAATAACTCCAACCGAGGATCCTAAAGAGTTTTATCAATTTCACCCAAACACTATAAGTTTGGAAGCGATGCGGAAAATGCATGAAGAATTTGAATGGGGTCATATACCAACAGAGGTAACAGTGCTTCACGGAAAATTGGCAGTCATACATGCAAAGGCCAGAGAAGCAACCACGCCAGAAGATCACGAATATCTAGACGCAGAGCAGATTGCAATCAACGCTGCGCGCAAAGAACTAGGGGTTGGCGAATTTCAAGAACCAATAAAACTCAAGGAAAGTGGTGGCGTCATAACATCAGGTGATGAAGGGGACGAAGATGATGGTGAACAAGGCGGACCATACAAAGGTGGCCGTAGAAGCTAGAAGTTTACGGTTTTGCCATATCCCAAATATTTTCAAAAAGTGAGCGCATAGTCTCTGCAATTACTTTATTTGTGATTGTTGTGTTTATTAGCTCAGGTGCGTAAGTGACAAACAAACACTTATCACCATAGACCACCACCTCACCCTCATAAGCACGTTCTCCCAAAAATCTTACTTCAACTCCTCTTTCTTTTGGCCATTTCTCAATGTTTTTGTATTGTCTTCCATCCTCATGCAAAATAATCCGGCTTTTGACCCCTTTTACTTTTCTTTTTTGCAAAGCTTTCAGCAACATCGAAAACGCTTCAGCATTTTTTACGGACGTGTCGCTTGGTATGATAAGTACTTCTTTACCAGTACGTTCTACATCCTCCAAAGATTCTTTAAAACCTTCCAGCCCTTCCGTGTAGATAACCCCTGGTTTATGATGCGCTAATCGATATTTGGATGACAAACTTGGAAGCGCGCTTCTTAGTTCTGCACTTATTCTCTTTAGTTCTTGCTGGCGCTCAACCAATACCGCATTTAATTGGTTTGGATCCACTGCATTAAATCTTTTTACTTTAGAGTCATCTCCAACCACCAGTTTCATCTCTAGTAATTTGTCCAGGATCATATAAGTATTTGTTCGTGATTCTTTGGCTAGTTTTGCTAACTGTGCTACCGTTATAGCCTTATTTTCTAGCAGTATCAAATAGACATTTGCCTCTTTTTCATTTAACCCAAATTGTTTTAATAAATCATTCATGCAACTATTCTAACACGCTGAGAAGGTGTTTGTCAATAATATTTTGACATTTGTCTCCCCTGTTATTCTATATTCAGTCATTATCTCATTGACTACCGAGCATAACCATTGTAAAGTAGCTGGGTTAATCGACATTTGTAATAAAGGAGAATTTATGTCAAAAGATAATCAAAAAATTGATTGGTCTAATCCAGAAGCTATAGAAACTATGCTTTCTGCTGAAGGTTTAGGCGATATAGACAAAGATATTGTAAGTGGCCCTAGTGACCACGAGATAATGGAGTACTACGCTGGAGTTTCAGCAACCACAGAGTTAGCTATACCTGCAGTACGTTCTACTATTGAACGATATAGTGATGATCTTGCTGGTGCAGCTATTGCTATTCACTTCACAGGTATGCTTGCTGCCGAGCTTACACGACGTGATAAGTTCGCTGGTACGTTAGATCATAACGAAGAGGACTTAATTGACGATATCACCAGTTCCATTCAAAAACATGGCTTAATAGGGCTCACTATTGATGACTTAACTAGAGCAGGCAATATAAATCCTGATATGGGTGGTCTACATGGTTTAATGGAAATCAGAGAAATGTTAGACTCAATGAGCCCGGAACTTTCATCTCACCTTCAGGAACGCGCCGGTACTCTAGCAACCGAACTCGAGGATAATGAATACGAAAATGACGATTTCATTGCAGACTTAGAAGATGAGTTTGTAGACACCGACGAGAACGATGATAATGGTGAAGAAGATGATTCTGAAACCTTAGTCGACGATTCTGGCGAAGAATTTGTAATATAACTTAGGTACACTTTATGTCATATGGTTTTTACGACGAACAGGTCACTCCCCTATCGGCCGCCGAACGGCTTGAGCGTGATGTGTTGGATATAGGAATTCGGCCCGAAGTCCTGACAGATTTGTCCGACGATGATGCCCGTTTTGTGTTAGGTGGCATGGCCAAACTATTGGCAACCATAACGCATCCAGATCGTGGTCAATCAGAAACAATTATGGGACTGGATGCTGCCGATATTAACGCGATAAGTGCAAGAATCCGCAGTGCGGACGATCAGACAATGGAAGAAGCTCTAAGCCATTTGGCAAACACAAATATCGGTGCGATTGGGCGTGCTGAAAGAAAGTCTTTAATGGAGGCGAATGAACAGATCACAACTAGAAGCCTTGAACTTGTCCATAACTTGCTCTGTCCGGAACAAAATATGCAATCTTTTTCCGGTAGAGTAGCGTTGGGTTTCTCTCCTAAGTCAGACTCACGAATGCCTGAGTTAGAAATTCTTGATTTAGCATTTGTTAAAGGTGAGGTTGTCAGTAGCATTATGCTCTCAAGCACTTCGGTTCTCGCATCGACGCTCGAGGATGTAGCACAAAGATTTATTTCTAAACAACGTCCAAATTTAGACGATTCAGCAAAATGGGTCTACATAGACGAGAAAATTGCTAGAAAAACCGGGCTTCCTGTTGATTCATGGTGCCAAATTATCACCGCTAAAGGCAAAAAAGACCCCTCTAAAAAACAAGCAGCTGTAAAGATATTCGATCCTGCAAGTTCAGATGCTTCTGATGAGAAAAGCCTAGTAGGCTCAAAATTATTTGGTAAATACATTAGCAATAAAATCCAAAACAGCGATCCTTTGTCTGGTATATTACCTCAAATTACGCAAGAAAATGCATATGGCACAAGTGTTACACGCGTTACGCTAGCTGAAACTGAACAACAAATTAAGCAAGAGCGAGAAAATGCATATGGCACAAGTGTTACACGCGTTACGCTAGCTGAAACTGAACAACTCATGGTAAAAGGTTTTATTGAGCCAATTAAGAGCGAAGAAGAACTAAATGATGCTGGATTTATTGTGCTTCGGCAACCATTTTCTCGTATTTCCAGCGAAGCTGGTTGCTACATTGTTCCAGGACCTTTAGGGTTATGTCAGATAATTTAGTCAGTTTTATTCTTAACTTCTACATTCCCATCATTCCGCTGCCCATGCCGCCACCCATGCCTGCGGCTGGGTCTTCTTTGGTCGGGATTTCGGCGACGAGTGCGCCCATAGTCATACCGGTTCCGGCGATTGAAACAGATGATTGAATAGCGGTTCGAGTTACCCGAGTTGGGTCGATGACTCCGACCGCCTTCAAGTTCACAAGTTTGTTCGGAGCGTTTACATCTACACCTTGGCCAGCTTTTGATGCTTTAACCTGTGGAAGCCACTCGTCGGCGTTTTCGCCGGCGTTTTCCATGAGGATTCTAAATGGTTGTTCAAGCGCATTCTTAAGCAAAGTTGCACCGGCAGAAACTGTATGATCACCTTTTACTTCAATCGTCTGTGCCAAGTCTACTAGTGTAACTCCACCGCCAGGAACGATTCCTTCGCTTAGTGCCGCTTTGACTGCTGCAACTGCGTCGTCTACTCGGAATTTCTTTTCCTCTATCTCTGTCTCTGTTGCACCACCAACTTTAATCACGGCTACTTTGCCTTCTAGGGCTGCGCGCCTGTTGTCATAGTTTTCTTTGTCATAAGCACTAGTTGTTGCTTCGCCTTGCGCCAAGATTTGATTGATCCGATCAGCCACTTCTGCCTTCAAGCCTTTGCCTTCGATAATCGTTGTTTCATCTTTGGTTACGATTACTTTCCGTGAACTTCCAACTACGTCCATGTCGACATTTTCAAAAGTCATTCCCTGCTCCTCGGATATCACTCGTCCACCAGTAAGTATGGCGATGTCTTCTAGGATTTCAGCTCTACGCTCGCCAAACGCTGGAGCTTTTACGGCAACTGCGTTCAAAACTCCTTTTAGCTTGTTCAAAACAAGCGTTCCAAGGACGTCACCTTCAATGTCTTCTGCGATGATCAAAATGTCTTTCTTGCCTGCTGTAGTAATTTTTTCTAACAGTGGCAAGAAGTCATTAACTGAGGCAATTTTGCCATCTGTAATCACAATTGCTGGCTTGTCATAAACTGCTTCCATGCGCGTCATGTCTGTGGCCATGTATGGGCTGATGAAGCCGTTGTCCATAGTGAAGCCTTCTACAACTTCAGATTCAAGCTCTAGCGATTGACCTTCTTCTACAGTTACAACGCCGTCTTTACCAACTTTAGCAATTACATCAGCAATCAACTTTCCGATTTCAAAGTCGCCCGCAGAAATTGTCGCAACTTCACGAATCCGCTTCTTGTCCATCTTGATATCTTCGCTCATTTTCTCGAGTCCAACAATTACGTCGGCACTAGCTTTTTCTAAACCTTTTCGCAGTTGCATTGGATTATGTCCAGCAGCGATCAACTTATTTGCCTCGCTCAAAATGTGATAAGTAAGCACAGTAACAGTGGTAGTTCCATCACCAGCTGCGTCATTCATCTTGTTGGCTGCTTCTTTGATGAGCTCGGCGCCAACTTTGTAGCCCAATGTCTCGTCGTCTCGATCTTCGATTTCAACAGCCTTAGCAACAGTCACACCATCATGCGTAATTGTCGGGTTGCCATAAGTTTTATCAATAATCACGTTTCGGCCTTTTGGCCCCATTGTTGTCTTCACTGCTTCGTACAGAATCCGCGCGCCTTCCAGCACTCTCCGCCTAGCATCTTCGTCATAAAAAACTTTATTTGCCATCTGTGTCTCCTAGCTTATGGTTGCAATTACATTCATTCTAAAAACAATAATGAACGTTGCGTCCTCAACTTTTACAGTTGTGGCTTCAAATTCATTCTTATAAATAACCTGCTCGCCCACTTTGATGTCTTTGATCGCCGATCCCACTGCAACCACTTTGGCCGCCTTTGGCTTTTCTCGGGACGAATCTGGTAAATAGATCCCACTCTTGGTTTTTGCCACGGCTTCTTCACTTTGAAGCACGATATATTCTGGCATTGGATTTACTGGCACTTTTTTAGCCATGAGCTCGCTCCTCTTATTAACTCTTTAGTAACTAGAGATTACCACAGTTAATTGGCACACGCAAGCAATGAGTGCCAACTTTATCTATTTCTGACTCTTTGTAAACTTGCTTGGATACATCCATCAAGAATGTAAGTTTTAATAATTTCTTCGATTTCACCACAAACCTCAATAATATTTGGATCGTCGGTCGTTCCAATCCTCTCCGTAAGATATGGAGTAAGTACATGTTTATCAAAGAAATACCACTGAGTTTCTTCTGTGAAATCACTTAACAAACCAACACCGTATTGAGCCTTGGTTCTAAACATTGAACCAAACAACACAATTAGATCGTGCGCAGCCAATGAAATTTTTCTATCTTGCTCTCCATCGTTTCCAAAAATTTGAGCACTTTCCCAATCAATCAAATAAACTTCTCCCAGAACATTCCACGCAATATTTTTAAACTGTGTATCTTTATGAAAAATTCCATCATTATGTATTTCAGCAAGCTTTCGTCCAACTGACTCAATTGTTTCGATTTGTTCAGTATTATCTGGATTTGTAGGATCAATGAAAACAGTTCGCCAGTTTGTGTTTTCTAATGTGTCAGCATCGTCCTGTAACAGAGTAATCGAATATCCACTTTGCTCACCCATGAGAAATCCCAACGGTGAAAAAGTTTGTTGACCCCACTCTTTTGCCATCAAACCATTTAACCAATCGTGAACGGCTTTTTCTCTTCTTTCCTCAAACGGTTTTATATATACAGACTCGTATTTTTCTAGATCCTTAGAATTATACATAACCGCAAAAAAACCATTATGTGCAGCTGTTTCAGCTCGTGCAGATCTTAGCGGATCAACCGAATCCAATCCTGCAAGAGTTATTTTTTTATGAATAGGAGAAACCCAAGCAATAGGTGCTTTTCGCACAGTTCTTTCAATAATTTTTCGGGCAATAATCTCGTTTAAAGGGGTGTGTAGAGCCTCTGTTGGGTCAACATATACCCTTCCCGGATCCATCACATCAAATCGCTCAGTGGAATTTAATGCGTCTCTAAACTCATGTAAATGTTGCCTCTGATCTTCCGGAAGTTCAAAAGACCCGATTACATCTAACTCCCCAAAAAGCTTAGCTTTTTGCATACTCATCTTAGTCTCTCCAGGCACTTCGTGAGGCATCGACTAACAATGGGATTGATTCTGTTTCTCCCATTCTCTGCAATTCTTCTGTGAGCATCGCAGTATATTTTTCAGTCGAACCCATTACCCCAGTAAAATCATACGCACAATACGGTGGAATTGGCACGACGTTGGTTGCATTAAAGTCGATTAAACCCACGTTTCGAAGCGGTTTTCTGGATGGAAATCGTCCAACAGTCAAATTAAAATCGCGCCACATCCTGGCTGCTTTTGAAACTAGCTCAATATCACCAATATATGTTTCTGTTGATTCCTTACTCCCATATAGGCTTTCGTACGAAAGTGGTTTTGCCTGAATTGGTACTCTATAAATTACTGATTCATCGGTTGCATCAAGCACTTCAAATTGTGACAAACCAATAAGTGCCAACTCTCTGTAAATATCGTATTCACCGCCTGTTTCAGGTGTAATCAAAACTCGCTCTCTAAGCTTAGGATCGTGCAAACTGTCAGATATAATAAAATCTCTACCACGACGCAGCGCAAAGCGGCCGTGAGTTGGATGTACAATTCTACCCGCGTCTAGATTTGCGTTGATATAGTTATCAACTTCAGGTGTGTGGTTTTTAACTCCTGTCATAACCGTCATATTATACATTAAATTAGTATTTTTATCAAACTTGAATTATTAGATTTGATGTTAAAATAGTGCTAATGACTAAAAAGATATTAATGTGCTCGCCCGATTTCTTCGACATCGAGTACGAAATAAACCCCTGGATGGACGTCGACAATCAAGTCGACCCTAGCCTCGCCAAGAAGCAGTGGGAAAAACTGTACAAAGTTTACACAGAACAACTGGGGTGGGACGTTCAATTAATCGACCCAATCAAGCATTTGCCCGACATGGTTTTCACTGCCAATGGCGGACTCGTCGTAGATGGCAAAGTGGTTTTGCCTACCTTCCGGGCGCCTGATCGACAAGCCGAAACCGCTTATTTTGAAAAGTGGTTCAAAGCTAATGGCTATAAAGAATTTCATACACCAAAATACGACTTCGAAGGCGAAGGTGATGCGCTTGTGTGGAATGACACGATTTTCATGGGCTATCCCTGGAGATCCGACAAAGCTGCTGCCATGGAAGTATCTAAGTTTTTGGGTAAAAAACTAATACCCCTTCAGCTTACAAATGCCAGTTTCTACCATCTCGACACTGCTCTTACCATTATCGATAAAGAAACAGTAGCAATATATCCTCCAAACTTCACAGACGAATCTGTAAAAACACTGAAAGAAACGGTTCCTAACGTAATAGAAGCATCCAAAGCCGACGCCTATGCCTATGGCTTAAACGCCATGAGCGACGGCCACAATATTGTGATTAGCGAACACGCCACCGGGCTAATCTCACAATACAAAAAACGAGGCATGATTGTCTACCCCGTTTCAATTAGCGAATTCCAAAAATCCGGCGGCGGCGTCAAATGCCT
>JALYPT010000028.1 GCA_030856205.1 bacterium
TTGTTGAAATGGTGAAGTAAACAAGTATTGAACTTTGTGTTGCGTAGCAACAAGTTCTACAGGACTGAGCGTGCAGGTGCTTGCACCGAAAAGCGAAGTTTGTGCCATATTCTTTCCAGCGCCACCATTTTTGAAGCCCAAAACTTGTTTTTGGGTTTTTTATTTGGTGATTATTCGATTGAGGCGAGGGTTGGGTCGAAGAAGCCGGAGGTGTAGTTAACTACGCCGTTGGCTGTGTAGAAGTTCCACATTACAACCCGCTCCCCATTTACAAATGGTGGTCCGCCGTGAACGTAGTTCAACGTACCGCCGTGAGAACTGAAACTGAATGGATCAGCGCCAAACTCTGGTAGTGTCTGGCAACCCTCAATAACTTGCCATTTCAGAACACTTCTCATGTTCTGCGGTGATTCGTAGATGTAATCTTTTTGCGTCTGAGTAAGTAAGCTAAACCCATAATCGTTGACCGCAAACAGCGTTGTTTTGTTTGAATTAACTTCGTTGATCATATCTGCAAACACCAAAGCGTCGTACATCTTTTGCGATGGCCAAGTCTGGGCATTTTCTGGCTTCTTCAAAATATCTAGATTTCCCCATTTATTTGAATATCCGCAGGTGGATGGTTTGTCAGTTTTCTTCGATTTTTGGTCGGCAACAATAGACTGATTATTTGTCTCGGCAAACTGCTTAACATCTTCGTGCTTGGCTTCGTCTGGTTTTTCTTTGTTTTCTGTAACGATCAATTCTACTTCTTTTTGATTTTTTGGCTCTGAGATAGGTGCTATTATTTTCTCTGTTGAAACCCGTTCTATACGCGCATTATCGGTTTTCGTAGCAACGGTATAACCAGCAAAGATTCCAAGAAATGCTAGCGCCACAACCGGCAACATAACAAATCGGTAATTCTTAAAGAAACTACTAGAAGTAAAACTTCCTCTTGATCTCTTCATAACCGTACAATAATAGCATTTGTAGGCAAGTTTTACAATACTGGGATATATTTTGGCTAAAAGGTCAAGCTTTAGACGGCTTAAACGCTTACGTATTTGCAATTTTGGCTGTACAATAAGGTTATGGTAAAAAAGAAGAAATCATCACCCAAAAATAAAAGTAATAATGTAGTGTTTCTAGCATCGTTAACTGGATTATGGTTAATCATTGTCTTGGTTACGAAACTTGTTATAGATACTCCACAATGTCCAGAAAACTACACGCAAGCACAAGTTGATGCAGCAAACTGTATTATCGGTGCGAATATCGGTCTTGGAACGATCATGCTTTTTGTGGCCGTCCCGATCACAATACTTTTAGTCGTCCTTTGGGGCGTCGCACTTTTTGGCAAGAAGAAGTAACTACTAAAGCAAACCAAGCAGTTGTTTGATGTTTTTTGCGTGCATTAGTTTGTCACGCAGCTCAGATGCGCCATCGAATCCGTTGATATACATTTTGCAGAACTTATTGAGCGGGCGAATGGTTTTGATCTGATCTTCGTCATTTTCTTTAGAAAGTTTCCACGTATCCGCGAAGAGCTGGATGTGTTTTTTATACAAATCAATCCGCTCAGTTTGTGTCATTTTCTCCCACGGGGAATCATCTGCAAAGACATAAGGATCATGAAAGACACCTCGACCAATCATTATTCCGTCCAGTCCGTGTTTGCGGACAAGTTCCAAGCCTTGCTTTTTAGACAAAACATCTCCGTTACCAACGATGAGGGTCGATGGGGAAATCTCGTCACGTAATCTGCGAACACGCTCAATATCATCCCAATGCGCTGGAACTTTAGACATTTCTTTCTGTGTCCTGCCATGGATAGTTAACATGTTAAGCTTTTTACCCAAAAGCATTTTAAACCATTCTTCATCAAACTCTCTTACACCTAGACGGGTTTTGACACTAATCGGAAAGTCATCACCAACAGCTTTCTTAATTGCCTCAATAATTTCACTTGCTCGTTCTTTGTCGTCAATCATTGCGCTACAAGCACCGTTTTTGATGACAGTTTTTACTGGACAGCCAAAGTTTAAATCTACTCCTGCAAATTTCAACCCCTTTTGCTCGTTTGCTTCGTCTGCCAAAGTTCCATCTTTTAACTCTTTCGCCGTTTTTGCAAAATTTTCTGGGCTCAAACCCCAAATTTGCGCGATCAACGGTGTTTCTGCATCTGTAAACTGAATTTTCTTTAATAATTTTGGACGGCCAGGGGACTGCAAACCATCAACGTTCACAAACTCTGTAAAATACAAATCTGGAGCAGCCAAATCACCAACCACACGTCGAAAAACGCTGTCAGTAACGTCGTCCATTGGCGCCAACACAAAAAACGGCTTGTTGGGTTTGAATTTCTTCATAATTTATCTTTCGTTTCGTTTTAGCGTTGTCGCCTTTGATAGGGTGCTACAGCCCGGTGAATCACTTCATCTCGATCATATTCAATCCGCCGCGTTTGTTCATCTGTTCTTCTGGTTGGTACTTCGCCAGGTTTTGGAATCACTTTTGCTTTTGCTTCGGCGATTATATTTTTTGCTGGATCAACAAATTCATCTGGTATTACTGTTGGGTGCATCTCTCGTAGTTCTGCTTGATTACTTTGGGTATCGATACGTCCATATTTTGGCGCGTTAACTCCGGTGTACATTGGGTCACCATTTTCTAATCTTCGTGGTTCGTATTCATTTGTCATAAACATATTTTAGCATAATCGCTTAGTTTCAGCAATTATACACCTAGTGCTTCTTTTCGCTTAGTTTCTTCGTCAAGATTTTTTTCTAAACGACTGATTGTTGTGTCAAAAAGACGTCGTCTTTGACCAGCATAAAGTGACGCCAACCGAAGTTGGGCTCGCCAATATCCAACTCTTTGATTGCCGGTAAAGAATAGTTCCGTAAGGATGGCCTTTTCAGCAACTTGCCTTTGGTCTGCATCCCAATATTTTTCTCGACTAATCACGTCAACCATTCGGTTGATTGAATTTGTTAAGACAAAAGCGCTTAGCATCTGTAGTTCTTGAGCATGAACGTGTGCATAACCAGGCGACCGAGCTTCTTTGGCTAGACTTGCAATCTTTGCTTTTTCGTCCTCTATTCCGGTTAAGGTTCTACCCATGGCAGCAATTTTTGACTCCCAAGCATGTACAACAGATCGATCGACGGCTTCTTCGCGTCGTTCATCATGTGATCGTGCCTTGAAAGTTGTGTTACTAATTTTCTTTGAAAATGCCGAACGGCTTCTTACGATTCGCTCATATTCGGCAGCGTCTAATGCGACATTGCCAACTACATATCTGCCTTCTTTGGACGCAGTTGGAAGCAAGACTGGCTTAAACGCGTCCGGGGAAACTGATTCTATGTTTGCGGATGTGATTCCTTCGGTAACAGACTCATCTATTCCAAAAAAATACGGCATGACCACACGCCCAAAAGCAATCCTCGGATTTTGCTGAATTAGTTCAGGCATTGGATTGGCTTTTATCTCGCTTATCTTAATTTCCGGTGTAGACATATATTTCTCCTAATGGGCACTTATAATACATCTTTTTGGGTTATTCTACAAGTGTTGAACGTAAACAAATAGCGCAAAGCCGACAATGAGGTTGACGATTGGAAAGGCTTTATACAGCTGGAAGAGTTCTTTTTTGAAAATCAGCGCGCGCGTCATGATGCTTAAATAAATGGCTACTATGATAGCGGTGAACATACCGCCCAAATGTGGATAAATCAGAAGCCCGGCCGCAATATAGCAATCTATGCAAAAGAAAAGCGTCATCTTGTAGCCGAGTTTGGTTGCCACAGTCTCGATCTTGGCCTTTTTGTCTGATTTCATATCTGGCAACGCGGAAAACGCATGCATGGCCATTGTCCAAAGTGCGGCCGCAACAATAATCTCTTTTGGTGGCCAAGAATCGGTAAGTAGCGAATATACTGCAACACCGGGGAAGACGTAAAGAACATTAAAGATCGAATCTACGATTGGAATGGCTTTTGCTCGAACCGGTGGAGCCGAATAAAAAATACCGAAGAACCAAAACCAGAGCATGGCCTGAATGGCATGATTAGTTAGCCAGGGAAACAATAAAAGAACTGGAATATTTAGAGCTGCGATAATCAGTAATAATCCCCTGTGATCCTTCGGTTTTACTAACTCCTCATATCCTTGCTTTTTGGGGTTATTCTTATCTGTCTCATAATCAAAAATGTCATTAATACCGTAAACCAGCAAGTTAGCTGGAAATGTGAAATACAGACCAAGCAACACTAGTAACCAAATCTGATCAACACCTGCAGCTGCAATCCCCACCAAAAATGGCCCCAGGAGATAAATCCAAAATCTTGGACGCGAAATCTTTAGTAGTCGAAAAAAAGTCATATTTGACTACATTGTACAGGTATGGAGGCCGATTTTGCGTGTATAATAATGTAAATGCTACAAGATTACATTAAACTGATTGCTCCTATTGCCTCTGCCGTGGCGATTATTGCTTTTGCGGTTCCTGCCTACGTATCCGTTGTAAAGCAAAAAGGCATGGCCAAAGGTCCCTTGATTCTATTAATTCTTGGACTTTTTGCTCTAGTTGTTGAAGGCGTTTCGATCAAAACTGGACTTCCGTACGGTGATTTTGAATATGGCTCGTCCATCGGATTCAAGCTTTTTGGTCTCGTGCCATGGCCTGTTGCTTTTGCTTACCCGCCTATTTTGATTGGAGCTTTTTGGTCTGCCTCCAAAATCACAAAAGGAATGTGGCGAGTGCCATTAACAGCATTATTTGCTTTGATTGTGGATGTCGTTATTGATCCGGCTCTAACAAAAATGGGGATTTGGGTTTGGGAATCACCAGGACAATTTTACGGAGTTCCGTTGTTGAACTTTGCTGGCTGGCTGATAACCGGCGTTGTTGGTGCAATGATTTTGAACTATTTGTGGGGTGAAGCCGAAGTTAAACGTGGAATGGTCGCCAGCGCCTTTGCGATTGTATTGTTCTGGAGCGGAATAAACCTGGGACTTCAACAATGGATTCCAGGAATTATTGGAATGGTGGTTGGAATATTGATTTTGTTTTGTATGATGATTGAACGAAAGCGCGAGAAAAAAGCAGCTGCATGAAAAAATCGGCGATAGTGATTGGCTCGGGATTTGGGGGTCTGGGGTCAGCTTGCTTATTGGCAAAAGCTGGTTACGACGTAACGGTTCTGGAAAAAAACGAACAACTAGGTGGACGTGCAGGTGTTTTTAGCGCCAAAGGTTTTAGGTTTGATATGGGGCCGTCTTGGTATTTGATGCCCGATGTGTTCGAGAATTTCTTTTCGCTCATCGGTGAAGACGTTAATAAACATTTGAAACTTAAGCGTCTCAGCCCAAGTTATCGAATATTTTTTGAAAATGGTGAGAAGATCGATATATACAGTGATCTGAAAAAAGACAAAAAAACCTTGGAAAAGCTAGAGCCGGGCGCAACAGAAACTTTACGCGAATATTTAAAGACAGCCAAGGAGCAGTATGAGATTGCCAAAGACCGCTTCTTATACAAAAATTACGATTCGCATCTAGACTTTATGAATCTTGAGACCCTATCCAAAGGGAGGAAACTTAACGCGCTTTCTAATATGGACAAATACGTTAAGAAACATTTTGAAACGGATGAAATGTATAAACTTATCCAATATCCAAGCGTATTTTTGGGTTCCAGCCCTTACGCCACTCCCGCCCTCTACTCTATGATGACCCACATAGATTTCAACATGGGCGTTTTCTACCCCGATGGCGGGATTACTGAAATCACAAAGGCTTTAGAACATATTGCAAAGAAAAATGGGGCAAAATTTCAAGTTAATACTGGGGTAGGGGAGATACTCGTAGAGGGCGGAAAAGCTGTAGGTGTTGCTCTTGAAAATGGGAAAAAGCTTCATGCCGATGTGGTTGTTTCAAACGCAAGTGTTCACCATACAGAAACCAAGCTCCTTCCTGCCCGCTTCCGAACTAAATCAGACAAATACTTTGAAAAAAGAACATTGGCTCCGAGTGCGTTGATTTTGTACCTAGGAGTTAACAAAAAGTATCCGAGTCTAAAACATCATAACCTGTACTTTTCTGAAAACTGGAAGAAGAACTTTGCCGAAATCTTTGACCATCCAGCCTGGCCCGAAAACCCTTCAATGTACGTCTGCGCTCCTGGCAAAACTGATCCAACCGTAGCGCCAAAGGGTAAAGAAAACCTGTTTGTACTAGTTCCAATTGCACCGGGGCTTGAGTACACAGAGAAACAAATCGAAGATTACTCAGACAAAATCTTGGAACTCTTAGAACAACAAATGAGCCTGAAGGATCTACGAAAAAACATAATATTCAAACGAATCTTCAGCGTCAAAGACTTCAAAGACAGATATAACTCACAAGACGGCACGGCACTGGGTATGGCACACATCTTAAGCCAGTCAGCATCATTCAGGCCAAGCAACACCAACAAACACGTCGACAACTTCTACATGGTTGGCGCCGATGTTAACCCAGGCATTGGCATGCCTATCACGCTAATAAGCGCAGAGCTTATGTACAAAAGACTAATAAATGACACTTCCGAGTCGGCATTAAAAGAGTTATGATTAGTATGGAAGGGGCCAATACGGACCCCTTCTGTGATTTCTAGACTTTTTTGAAACGTTGTTTGATTTCTGCGTCGTGGTCAACTTTTGATGTAAATTCTTCTAAGGGTCGAATGAACTCCACGTTGGCTTCCCCATCTTGGCTATACCTAACAGAAACCACATCTTTATCTTCGATTACGGCAATTCCTAAAACTGTGTAGGTTTTTGAATCATCTTTGTAGTGAACGTATTTTCCACCAACTTCAACTTGCTGCTTGGCCTCTGCTGTCTCTTTGTTTAACTCTTCAAACCCTTTATGATCATCACTCATTTCTTCCCTTTCGGTTCGTTTACTGTTCTATTCATATTTTACGCTATTCCCAGCGGAATGTTCTAAAGGCTAATAGGTATATAATTATAGTCCATCCGCCAATTATTAGTAGTTGTGGGCCAAGGTCAATAAACGACGCGCCTTCAGTTAATATTAACCTGAGTCCTTCAACTACAGGAGTAAGTGGAATGTATGCTGTAACTTTCTGAAGTGCGTCTGGCATTAAGAAAACTGGGAAGAACACACCGCTTAAGAACATCATTGGGAAACTTACAAGATTTGATAACGGAGCAGCTTGGTTGGAGTCTTTTGCCCATCCTGCAATAGCCATTCCAAATCCAAACATCATAATTGTAGCTAAAATCGTGAACAACAAGAATACAAAGTAGTTACCGCGCATGTTGAAATCAAACACTAATAGTGCCATTACAAACATCGATGCTACACTGATTATTCCTACAAAAATTCTATTCAAAGCAGTGGCCAGAATTAATTGCCATGGTTTTACGGGTGCAACTTCTAATCTTCTGAGTGAGCCGCTCTTTTTGTCGCCAGTAAAACCTTCACTCATTGAAAAGATTCCCAGAGACATAATTGCAAAACCAATTAAACCGGCCAGTGTATAGTCAAACCTGGTTAAATTTGCGGTTTTCAAAGGCTCTGCCTTTAGAATAAACGGAACCTCTGCCACTACAAATTCACTATTTATTCCTTCTAGTATTCCCTCTAAAACCGCTTTCAAAGTTGTCGCGAGTTGCTCGTCAGACTCATCATAAAAAAGTTTTAATTCACCACTTGGAAATCCTGCTTCGTTGATTTCACCGAAGTTTTCTGGAAGTTCAATGATTGCATCAATTTGCCCTCGACCAAGTTGCTCCTCTGCCTCCGCCCGAGATTCGCTTTCTTTAACGTCAAATAACTCATCATTTGAAGCGTTTTGCACAAATCCAGAAGCAAACTCACTGGTTGCGTTATTTTCAATAACCACGCTAAAGTTCGGGCCGTCATTACCACCAAAAATAAAACCGAATACAAACAAGAAAACCAATGGGAATAAGAATGTAAAGAATAGTGCGACCTTGTCACGGAAATAACGCTTCGTGAAACCAAATGTCATTGCCCAAACAGTTTCAATTTGAGAGACAAAAGAAAATTTTTTACGCATCAGTCCCTAATATCCTTTCCTGTTAACTCAATAAACACATCTTCCAAAGACGCTTGCTCAACCTGTTGCTTCTTCTTAAAGCCCTTTTTAAGAAGATTTTTGATCAAGTTTTTTGGCGAATCAATTTGCAAGATCATACCTTTGTCCATAATCGCAACACGGTCACAAAGCAGTTCAGCTTCTTCCATGTAATGAGTTGTGAGCACGACAGTTATACCCTTTTTTTGAATATTCTGTACGAGTTCCCACAGATTCCTACGAGCTTGTGGGTCAAGACCGGTAGTTGGTTCATCTAAAAACAAGACTCTCGGGCTGTTCACTAGTGCACTCGCAATACTGAAACGTTGCCTCTGACCTCCAGAAAGTGTCTCTGGAAAGGCGTTTGCTTTATCACTAAGATTGACATCTTTAAGTAACTTCATTGGGTGAACTCGTTCATCGTATAGAGAGCCGAACATGCGCAGCAACTCTTTGAGTGTCATCTTGTCAAAAAAACTAGAAGACTGCAGTTGCACGCCAATAATCTGTTTGATCTTATGCCTATGCGATGAAACATCAATTCCATCGATCATGGCGGATCCATCATCAATTGGTCGAAGTGCTTCTATCATTTCAAGTGTGGTAGTTTTTCCGGCACCATTAGGCCCAAGAATTCCAAAAACTTCACCACGTTTTACTTCAAAACTAACTCCTTTGACGACGGTTTCATTATCGTACTTTTTAGTCAGCTTTTTTACAACCAGTATTGACTCGCTGCTATCTTTCAATGCTATTTGTCTTTTTTCTTGCCAGAGCTTAGGTACATGCCAAATACAACAGCGCCTAAAACGATTGAGCCTATGCCTACCCAAACCGAGTTTGTGCCAGATTGGGTTGCCAGTGAGTTACCCAACAAAACTCCGATTCCGAGTGTAGTTAATATTAGTGCTAATGTGCCGTAATTTTTTTTGCCATCCATAATGCCTCCTTAAATTTCTCTCTTTAATTGATTTTACCACATCTGTTCAAGATCAGAAGTGGGAACGAATTTTGGATTTACTATATTCCCAAGAAGCGTCGGTTTTCTTTTTGGGGTTAAATATGTCTTCTGGGTCAAAAATTTCTTTAACTGTCTTAAAATATTCAAAAACTTTCTTGCCATAAACTTCTGTTAAAAATGGTGAGCGAATCAATCCATCATTGTGTTCTCCAGAAATTACACCGTCATATTTTTTGACCAAGGAAATCATTTCGCGGAGACCAGGTTCTAATTTTGCACGTTCTTCTTCTTTGGATAAATCCATGAGAGGAATGACGTGAAAGTTCCCATCTCCCATATGCCCTGCCACAGTTGATAACAAGTCGTATTTTTTGATTAGCGTATTAAGTTCTGGCAAAAATTTTGGCAGATGTTTTGGTGGAACAACAAGATCGTCAATGTATGGAGCAGTATGGAGATTGCCTTTTACATTTTTTCTAAGAAGATTAAAACTTTCCCTTCGCATTAACCAATATTTTTTACTGGCTTGTATATTTGGTTCTTTGGCCCAATGAATATTTTCGCCTTGTATATCATTTTTAACTTCTTCTAATTGTTTTTCTATTACTTCTTCATCATCACCTTCAAACTCTACCAATACTAATAACTTAGGAATTCCGTAAACCAACTTGAGAACATCTGGAATTAGACTAAATGCTAACTTTATGAAATTCCAAAATCCAAGCGTTGACAAAAATGATGGAAAGAACCGAAATACCAATTTGAAAGTCTTATCATCAAAAGTTTCAAAACTCGTAGGATTATGTTTGTTGATTTTATTTATGATGGTTCCTAGGTGTTCCAGCGATTCAACGTAGCCAACGAGCATCCCGGCCAAAGGCTTCAATTCAACCAATCCAAACTCTACTTCGGTAATTACTCCAAGTGTGCCTTGCGATCCAACAAAAAGTTGTGACAAATCAAAAATCCCTGTTTCTCGGTCCCAAACATCCCAAATTTTGTAACCGGTTGAGTTTTTTGTAACATTTGGCTTGGCTTTTTTGATCTCATCGTAATTCTTATCAACGAGATTAAATATCTTCCTGTAAAACTCCCCTTCAAAGTCTTTTTGCTCCATTTTTTTATCAAGTTCGATTTTATTAAGTGGTTCGATCCTGTATTCTTCTCCGTCTTTTAAAACTACCTTCATACTACGAACATATTTTTCGGTTTTTCCATAGGCAAGAGATTTTTCGCCTCCTGCATTGTTTCCGACCATGCCTCCAACTGTCGCTATTTCCCTGCTCGATGGATAGCTCGGAAGTAGCAAATTATGCTTCTTTGTTTTTTTATCGAAATCACGAAAATAAGCACCTGGTTGTGAAACAATTGTGTGATTTTCTACTTCTCCAACTTTATTCATAAATGGTGTCATTGCCAAAATTATTGACTCACCAATTGCTCCACCAGACATACAAGTCCCTGCCGCACGAGCTGTTATTGATAATTCTGGCATGTTTTTTTTATGTTCGGAGACATACTTTACAACATCCTTCACATCATCGACATCTTTTGGTTCAATAACAACGCTAGGCATTAACTCGAAAATAGAAGCATCATGAGAATATTTTCGAAGCAAGCTGGGATTACCCGAAATATAACCTTTTATGGCTAGCCCTGGGACTGGATTTTTTACATTTTTATCTCGATTAATGAATTTATGTATCACCCTAAAATTCTACCACACCCCTTATGCTTAAAATTCTTAAAAAACTATTTTATCCTTACTCCGACCTCTAAGTGTACAATGGTGGTTATGGCAAGAAATAATAGCGATGACGAACAAAAACGATCAGTTTTTAACTGGATATTCTTTGTTCTATTTATTATTTTTGGAGTTATTGGTATATTTGCATATCGAAACAATAACATCTATGCAATTGAACTTCGTGACGAAATTATTCTTGTAGATGAACAGAATGGTGATGTTGAAACCGCGTTAGATGAACTGCGCCAATACACGTTTGCTCACATGAATGCAGGGCTTGGTAGTTCTACGCAACCACAACCGATTCAACTAGTTCACACCTACGAGCGATTACGTGAAGCCGAGCAAGACCGTGTCAGTAGTGCCAATGAAAAAGTTGTAAACGATGCTCAAAAGTTTTGCGAAAAGAAGTTCCCCGCCAGTACTTCTGGTAGATCAAGAGTTTCATGCGCGCAAGACTACATCTCGGACCACGGCCAAGAGTCGCAACCGATTCAAGAAGACTTCTACAAGTTTGGCTTTGTTTCGCCAATTTGGTCACCCGATCTAGCTGGCTGGAGCCTGCTCGCCTCTGGACTTTTCTTCATTCTCTTCGTTATCAGATTCGCACTCAACCGCATATTTAGATCTCGACTCTAAAACACCAATTTACTGGTCCTGGCCCTCCTCGCTACATTTTGCTGTTCGAAGTATCACCAGAAATTTTTATGGGTGAACAGGGACGCTGTTCACCCCTTTAAATTTCAAGAGCCTGAACTTCGAACAGAAATGTAGCGATACGGGCCACCCGCAAAACTTATGGGCTGTACGCAGTACACCTGTGAAGTGTGTCTGAGGAGCAATATGTTGAAAGCCCTGAGGAATTACTGTGGGGTGTCGGCTTGGGCGGCGGTACAGTCAATGTCTTTGTCGCCGTTTAGTGCCGTGTACTGTTCAATAGCTTCGCTGACTTTGCCGTCATTTCTAAGATTTTGCCACCAGCTAATCTGCTCACGATTGATTACCATGCGGTCTTGAGGACCATGAAGCTCACAACCAAGCTTTATGACCTGTGGTTGTGCCTTTGTGTCAGGATCAAGCGATTGACCAACTGACAGGTAGTAGATGTTGTCTAGGACCATGTAACCAGCGTTAACCTCAGCAATCTTCCCGAAGTAAGGAAGTTGTTGACCTTGTATGAAAATCGCTTGATAAGCGTTTCTATCAATAAAAATCGGTTCTCGTCTTTGGTCGCGACGAATAACTAGTGAGAATGTAACAGATACGATTAACAGCGTCGAGCTAAACAATAGAACCATCCATGAGGCCCGCATTATCTTGCCTATTGTGGTTCTGTCTTCCTTCTTTATAACTTTTGGTGTTCTTGAAATATCCATATACTCCTCTTGTTCTTGTTTATAGTCATAGTTTAAAGCATATGCATATTCTGAACAACCCCTGAAGTTAAGCATTTTCACCCCAGTTGTAAGAGGTAAATGGTAAAAAATACCTTGACAAGTGAAACTATAGAGATGTAACCTGGAGATACTAATAACTTAAGAGGGGAGAATATCCAATGGCTTACGAGCACACTAACTCAAAAGGCGTAACTTATTACTTAAACTGCAAGGACGTAACACTTCGAGGCGGAAAGCTACAAACAATTTACTATTTCAGTAAGGATCAACGGCCAGAAGCTTGCGACCTACCAGAAGGTAAAGAAGTAACAGAAAACCCACGAAACGGTTTCCTAACTGTTAAGAAAAAAGTCTAGGTTTTTCCTAAACTTACAAGAAGCACTCGACTGTCGGGTGCTTTTTTGTTTACCAAAAGACTTTTACGCATTAACATAAGGATATGCATATTTTTGTATCAGGAATCGGCGGGGTTGGGGTTGGACCCATGGCTTTGATCGCCAAACAGGCTGGCTACGTCGTTTCTGGCTCGGACAAACAAGAATCTAGCTACGTTGAGAATATTCGTCGCAGCGGGATCACAGTTAGCATTGGGCAGACGAAGAAAGACATTGAGGCGCTTCACAAAAAGAATCCCATCGATTGGTATATTTACAGCTCAGCTGTTGAGAAAGAAAACCCCGATAATCCAGAGTTTCGCTTTGTCGACGCTCAGGGGATAAAACGAACCAAGCGAGACGAATTTAATAATCATTTCTTGGAAGAGAAAAAACTAAAAATGATCGCTGTGGCGGGAACACACGGCAAGACCACAACAGTAGCCATGATCGTTTGGATGTTCAAATCCATCAACCATCCTGTTAGTTACCTTTTGCCTGCCAAAGTAAGCTTCGGGGAAATGGGCCAATATGTACCAAAGTCTAAATATTTCGTTTACGAGGCCGACGAGTACGACAAGAATTTTTTGTCATACACCCCTGCCCTAACAGTAATAACGGGTGTCGGTTGGGATCATCATGAGATCTTCCCAACGCGTGAAGACTACAATGAATCATTCCATGAGTTTTTGAACCAATCCGAGTTTAGTTTCATATGGGACGACGACTCAGAATACCTAGAATTTGAACCCTCAAATGGAGAGGTTTTAGATTCTAGCCAACCGGCTATTGAGCAGATCCATTTAGCTGGAAAGTATAATCGCATGGATGGATGGTTGGCGATAAAAACCGTTCACAAAGTAACTGGAGTTCCCTTGTCCACACTTATAGCAAAACTCAACAAATTTCCTGGATTACAGAGGCGGATGGAAGAAATATCCCCAGGTTTATACACAGATTATGCACACACTGTCGAGAAAATTCGTGGTGCTATGAGCGTTGCATCTGAGCTTGCTGACATGCAACACAAAGATTTAATTGTTGTTTATGAAGGATTGCACAACCGGCGTCAGCACTTTATTTTAGACGACTACAAAGACGTTTTTGATGGTGCAGTCAAACTGTATTGGGTGCCAAGTTATCTTGCACGCGAAGACAAAAGACAAAGAATTATTGAACCGTCCGAAATGATCGAGCATCTTGCTGACCCATCGATTGCTGAGCCCAAAAAACTAGACGATGACTTAAAGAAAGCCATTCAAACTCACCTTCACTGTGGAGATATGGTAGTAGGCATGAGCGGTGGTGGCGGTGGCTCTCTCGACGAATGGCTCCGAATGAACTTTAAGCACAAGTAATATTATTCAACCCATATTTTTGATATTATCACTTTATGAGCAACCCTATAACAGGTGAAGCTATCAATGAAATGTACCTAGAGCTTCATCAATATGATGTCGTAGAAAATTTATGGGCATTTAATGACGCAGGTCTTTTGGGCAATATGACGCATGTCGTGCATCATCTTACAAAAGGAGATTTAAAAAAAGATTTTAATGATCCAAATGTTATGCAAACAGAGGTTGTTCCTGATGATATTCAATATGCTTTACGGATGGCAAGATGGTGTAGTTTTTTTCCTGAGGAAGTTAAGCCCCCGGCTGATTCGAAAATAACAATTGATGCAGGGATACTAAAACATAATGTCAAAGCTCCAACGATTAGTATGGCACACCGTTGGACTGCTAGATCTTTGCTTGCAACAATTGCTCATGATTCAGAGCATAGCATTTTGACTGGTGGCAACATGATAAGAGATCCAGGAACGGAAAAAGATATTGCGAAACATTTGTTTAGAGCGGCAACACTTGACGCAAAAACATATGAATTTGATCCAATCGAAGCGTTTTATACAAGATTGGCTTATTTGAGAAGAATATATTCAAAAAAATGAGGGGTGGGATTAGACTAAAACCTAAGGTGTACTTTTACGGATTTTGAGTAGTTCTTGTTCGGAAATGGCGCCTTCGCGGAGGATTTCGATTTCATCATCGACGGTTCTAATTATTGTTGATGGTTTGTTTTTGCTCAAATCTCCGCCATCGACGTAAAAGTCTACTGAGTCTCCAAAATAATCAAATGCTTCTTGAACTGTGTCGGCCGGTTTTCCACCGTTGAAGTTCGCGCTAGAAGTCATTACTGCCCCAGTTTTTTCAAGAAATTCTCTAAGTGCGTTGTCTTTCGGAATTCTCATTGCCAACCCGCCCACGCCCTCATGCAAATATTCAAGATCGACAGTAGGAATAACCACACTCAAAGGATTTGGCCAAAGATCTTTAACCACACTCAAGTATCGTTTTTTTAGCCCAAGCTCAACGAGCTGATCAACGTTTGCAGCAATAATTGTTCCCGGCTTTTTCTCTCTTTTTTTAAGATCGTAAAGTTGTTTTACGGCTTTTTTATTCTTTGCATCACAAAACAAACCATAGATAGTATCAGATGGACAAACGCCAACCTTACCTTGTTTTAATAAATCGGCTACTTCTTGGTCTAGACTTTGGAATACTTTTGTTTTCATTAAATCTCCTCGTTAACCCTAGGTCTAAAATAACCATCTGCTCTCAGCATCATGCTTCCGAAATAACCAACTCTTTCAATAGGACAAAGAAAAAGTTTATCAAACCTTGTAGGAGGAGTGCTCAACGTTTCCGGTCGACGAACTAATACGCCTAATGATTTAATATCAGCGTCTAGTAAAGCCATTTTACCTACTGTGACGTCCATCAAAAATCGATCGCCAAGAACTACTGCTCGATCAAAACCAGCTATTTGGGTGGCTCGTCCTATGGCCCGGCTAAAAAGTCCAGCTTTCACCCACTGTCGTCGCTTTGGAATTTCATAGTTTGCTCCAATTAGCTCAGCTCTTTCTCTTGCCAGGTCTTCATCTGGATTAGCCGAAACCAGCATTATCGTTTCGACTGTTGAATTATCCAAAAAAGGCCTAACATCAGCATAAAGCTCCGCTGTACCAGGCTTAAAAAGTGTATTATCACCATCAGTAAACAAAGCAACACGCTCGTTTTCAAAACGTCGTATACCTTGCTCAGGGAGACTTGAAATAACTACATCAACAACACTCATTACTGGGGTATTATATACTTTTACTACTGATTTATCAATGAATATTCTTGCATACTATCCCTTGACAACATGTGATTATTCCACAAATTTAACAAATGCCTGATTATTCCAATAGTCTGCCTGTGATCCATGCAGACTATCCTGTGAAAAGGCTTCCGTCGTAATCTTGGCAGGAAATGGAGGTGCAATTTCGCCAGGGTAGGCAGTAAGCACAACTGCACGTCCAGACTCAGGTTCACGACGCATCACAACACTTACTTTACTGGTCGCAGCAGCTTTTGGGTCGGTTACAGTAGCGATATTTGCTTCAGGCTCAAACTTACCATGTGGGTTTGCTACTTCACCAGATTCAGTTATCTTCACTACAAACTTACCTGTATCATCTCGAACCATCTCGGGATACCAAGCACCTTTAATGTTGTCCTCCAGTGCTGGTTCACCGCCAGGTGTGCGGATACCTGATTCAACTGTCACGCCCGCAGCTTCCAGCTCTGCGACACTCTTAACACCTGAAAAACCTAGTGTTTCATGTCCCTGTAAATCAACGTCTAATGTTAACTCTATCATCCCGTGCTGGTCAAATCGCATTGACGAGGGCAGAGCTTGCGTTAAGAAGGAAGTAACAGCTTCGGCATCAGGAAATATATCACCGTCAAACTGACTACCCGCTACAGCACCATCTTGATGGATTGAAAGGTGGTCAGCCACAGCGCTAAAGTCCACTGCATCGCTGCTAATTGGCTCTCCTGATAATTCGACTGTACCGTCACCTCGTGTTGACTCTTGAGACGAAACAATAGTGGCAGCTCCTAAGTTAGTTTCCATAGTATACGCAGGGTTACCTTTAGACTGCTCAGCCTGACTTGGTGAAAAAGTTGGCTCTGACATGAAATGACTCCTTTGTTTGAGTTGTTACTACATACAATATATCATGGTGTTAAGGTGTACTTTCGATATTCTTCAAACGGATGTTTACAAGCCTATGGCAGAGTCATCTAGTTGGGCTCCGTCAAAATCGTTGTCATTCAGACTTTCTAGTGCAGAATCGATTTCTGAGTTAATGTCGTCTACATCTTGTGGGGTGAGGCTAGATTGATCGGCCCCGGTTTCAGTAGCTGTTTTTGATTCAGAAGTGTCACCACGTGATTGAAGATAAAAATATGCGACTACCGCAATCGCAATAGCGGCCGCAAAAACAACGATGAATGAGAAAATCATAAGCCCACGTCTTTTTGATTTCACTTGTTTGTTGAGCTTTATATGATCCTGATTATACTGTTTCGGATCTGTTTTTGTCTGTGGAGCTTGTTGAACTACAGGCTGTTGAGACGGCTGTATAGTTGGTCTGGGCTGCGTGGTCTGCATTTTCTTTTTTGGTTGTTTGAAGTCCATGTCCATTTAGTTACCCAACCTTATTCTTATTGCCGACAACAACTCTTTGATTTTGGTAAGATCACTCCGAATATCGACTGCTTGCGTTTTAAGGTCTGCTATTTCTTTTCTTGCTTCGCTCAAAGCGGCTTGATATGCAAGTGGGTCGCTAGAACAATTAATCTCAATTAGATCATTTAGTGTTGTCAAAAAACCATCAATATTTTTGTTAAATTGCTGCGATTGTAGTTCGTAGTCAGTGACTACGTTCCCAAGCTCCGTAGGATCGATACTATCTGAATCCAACTTGTCTACAACTCCCGAAAGTTTTTCTGAAACTCGCATGTACCTAGATTTTCGATTATCTTTAACCTTCTCGATTTTTATAATAAATTCTGCGACTTTTGTTTGCGATTCGTCGCACTTATTAATAATGTTTTGCCTTCGTTCATCAGTTAGCTCTTCTTTTAGATTTTCTTTGTATTTTTCGATTCTATCTTGAAGCTGCTGATCGTTAATGGTGGACTGTGCGCTGGTTTGGGAACTGTTATAACTTTCTAAACTAAGCAAGGGAATCGCAATTCCGACTGGCAAAAACGCAATAATTAATACAAATTTAACTAGCTTTTTTTTGCCAGAAAACTTTGATAGAAACTTTCCCCCGGTTTTCTTCATTGGTCTTTTGATTATACACCAAAACTCAAGCTTTATAGTTCGTCTAAGAGCCTGGACAACTGGTGATCTTTTTCGGTTATTTTCCCTTCGGAATGAGAACTAATACTAACTTTTACTCTGCCCCAACCAAGTTCTATATCTGGATGATGATTTTCCTTCTCGGCAAGTTTACCAATTTTGTTTACAAAGTCTAATGCACTCTTGAAGTCTTTGAACTTATATTCTTGTACTAGCGCTTTGTTTATTTCTTTCCACATGTTGGTATTATAAACCAATTAGTAGCGATACCAATTATCTAATGAGTTTGTGTTTGTAACGTCGGTTATTTTGAGAGCCTTGTTGTTTGATATATTCACCACGTAATCAGCAGACTCTTGATTATTGGAAACTCTATAAACCGCATTCGTTGAATTTAGCCAGTAGTACGGCTTCGTCAATCCTTTCTCGGAAATAATCACATTCTGTTCGCCACTTTCCTTGTTCAGCCAAATCAAAACGCCTTTTTCATCACGAATATCGCTAAACAAATACCTAGATCCACTGCTATCAGGCACGTACGATATTGAGTCAGTCTTCGTTGGTGCTCCATTCAGAACACTTGGTTCATTTTGAGAACCTATTTCATAATCATACCAAGCTTGGCCAACCGCAATCGTAAAATTATCAAGACTTGAACGGATCAAGCGCCAAACTTCTTGCAGAAAAACAACTTGTTTATTGGTGCCATCCGGATTTATCGCAAACAAACTTACGTCTACACCCTGCTGAAATGCAGAAGAAGGCGCATAATAAACCCGCCCTTTTGCTATCGCTACGTCGTTAAAGTAATTGCTGGTGGCCAGTTCGGTCACTTCTTTTGATTCAACGTTATAGGCAACAATCTTCTGCCGATCTGGATTGTTCTCGCTGGCTCCTGACTTTGTTTTTACATAAACTAGATCATCATTTGTCCATCCTATAAGAACGATGTTTTCAGAAACATCAATTTCCTTACTGTTAGCTTTATTTAGATCCAGTATGGTTAACGTTGAGAGTAAATAGCCATCACTATTGCGCTGATTATTTCTGGTCGACACGACAGCTGATATATCTTGGGTTGGATGCGTCGAGATTGCCATATCATCAACTTCTGATCCAGTCGCCTTAAGAACTATATGGTCATCTTCGCCGTCCGCATATGTCGAATACACGTCGAGATTTCCGGAACGATTTGATGCATAGACGTGTTTTTTTGATGGGACAAGCTTCACTTCTTGCTCAACATCTGTCGCTTCCACTTCTTTATCTCGATACCCTTCAGTTTTTATTGTGAACACGCCGCTTCCTTCGGTTTCGTCGGTTTTGTCGGTCGTAACAGTCAGTTCGCCCTTTTCATTTGAAAACGCGCTCAGCTCTCCATTTACAGCCTCTGCTTTTGGTATTGGCTGTTCCCCTAAGAAATCTGTAATTAAAAACTTGTACTGTAAACCTGTTGGCGAGAGATCAACATTCCCCATTTTGTTGTCTCCCCAACCTAATGTGTGTTTCATCTCCATATCGGCAAATGCTTTTCGTTTAAAACTAAACGCGGTCAAACCAAGCTTGAGATCTTCAAACCCAGCGTACCCATCTTCGTTCGTTGTTGCGATTTTGCCACCAATATTCACTTCGACATTTTTTAGGGGTTGATTGGTGCTTTGATCATAGACAATCATGCTTGCCTGAGTTCGAACTCCAACCGCGTTCAACGCAAAATATCGAATCTGTGGAATTGCAAAAATTAGGATCAAAAAAAGTAGTGGCACAGCTATTGCTTCATAGCGATACTTTTTATCTCTCCAAATTTTATGAAAAAAATTCTCGATCTTGTCCCGAATGCCATCGTTGTGATCGATGATTGGTTGATCCATAATCATTGGTTTTTTGACTGGCTCGTCTACGGGTTTAGTAGGCTCGGTTGGATCGTTCTCTAGAACTAAACCATCTTCTACAAACTTTGACTCTGTTTGTTCTTCATCTTTTAGGCCATCAAAGCCAGCCTCTTGCTGTTCTTTTTCAACCTCAGATGCAATGTCGTCTTCATTAAAGCTTCCATCATGTGGAAGCTCTTTAATATTTGTATTTATGTCGTCCTGATTGTCGTTCATGCTTAAGAGTTATTATAACTTAAAAAGCCCCGAAAAATCCGGAACGAGGGCCCCTAATACTTCAAAACTGATTATGGAGCGAGGCGGTTGATGTCGCGGGGGAATAGTGAAGCTTCTTTGATGTTGTGAAGACCGATGATCTTTTGAGTCAGACGTTCTAGCCCAAGTCCGAAACCGCCATGCGGTGGCAAACCGGCTTGCATTGCCATGAGCAGTGGCTTGAAACCAGGATCTTCAGGATCGCCTCCCATGGCTACAAGTTGTGTTTTTACTTTCTTATAATCCTGTTCTCGCATTGATCCAGTTGTGATCTCGACTCCGCGGAAAATTAGGTCGATTCGATCTGCAACATCTGGATTTTTTGGATCAGCTTGGTGGTAAAACTTCATGTCGTCGGCTGGCCAATCAGAAACAAACATTGCTTCAGATCCAAACTTCTTCTTTGTATACTCTGTAATCCATTTTTCTTCGTCTGGGCGCATGTCTTTTTCGCCACGTGAATCTTCGCCAGTAGCTTTAAAGTACAACTCATGAATTTCTTGAAGAGGGATGACGGGAAATTTCTCGGTTAATTTTGGCTTGGTGGCGTTCCATTTTTTCAAATCTTGTTCATGAATTTTCCAAACTTCATCTACGATGTAGTTCAGCATTCCACTCAAGAAATCTTCCAGGTCTTTAAGAGTAATAAAGCCCATCTCGCCATCAATCGATGTGTATTCTGTCATGTGCCGAACCGTTGCACTCGGTTCTGCTCGGTAAACATTTGCAATTTCATAAACCCGTTCAAAAACCCCTACAAGTATTTGTTTATAAAATTGTGGACTTTGCGCCAAAGTTGCTTCTTTGCCAAAGTAATCCAGCTTAAAAACTTCAGCTCCGCCCTCGGTTGCCTCTGCAAGAAGTTTTGGAGTTCGTGCTTCTGTAAAATCGTTCTTCTCAAAATAATCGCGGCAAGCTTTTAATATAGTTGCCTGAATCTTGAAAATGTTTGTCTCGTTAATGTTCCTAAGTCCGACTGGACGATAGCCAAAAAGCGTGTCAAAGTTCTCACTCTTGTGGTCAAGTGGTTTGTCGATTTCGATTGGTGGTTCGTCTGTCACCGGTGTGATGACAGTAATAGTTGGTTCGTGTATCTCTGCTCCGCCGGGTGCGCGCTCTTCGGATTTTACTTTTCCTGCAATCTCTACCACTGTACCTATTTGCATTCCGCGCAGTTTCTCGACTTCTTTTTTGTCTTCAACAACAACCTGAACTAAGCCACCTCGATCGCGAATGTTTAAAAAGTTTAGTCCGCCAAGCATTCGTTTTTTGTGAATCCATCCAGCAATCGTTACCTCTTTGCCAATATGTTCTTTAAGGTCTTTGCTTAATGTTCTAGAAATCTGTCTCATGGCTCATATTTAACCACAAATCAGGGGTAGATTCAACCTTCGTTCTTCTTCGGTTTCTCTTTGTCGACGGGGGCTTCGTGTTCTTTTTTATCTTTTTTGGCCTGAGTAGCGGCGACGGCGCGGAGGTCATCGTATTGGTCAAACTCATCGACTATGGTTTTGCCAATGGCTTTTTCTAGAACATCTTCGAGCGTGATTAAACCAACAATTTCTTCGAATTCATTAACCACCAAAAACTGATGATGCTTGGTTTTGATAAATGCATCCAAAACTCGTGTCAGTGTGTGGTCTTCTTGAACATAATATATATCGCTTCGCATAAGCTTACCGACGGTTCCGCTAGCCTTCTTTTTCACTATGTCCTTTATGAACAACGTTCCGACGTACTCACCTTTTGTGTCTTTTTTAGTAACAGGAAAACGCGAATGTCCGCTCATGTGAAGTTCGGCCAAAAGCACTGGACCAACGTCGTCGTCTTCGGACACAGTTTTGATCATTCGTAGTGGAGTCATAACTTCATTCACTGTTTCTACACCAAACTGAAGAGCGTTCTTGACCAGCTCAATTTCCCCAGCTGAAAACCTAGAATCTTCTTGAACCTTCTGCTGCTCGATTAAATCAATCAAATCTTCTCTTTCGTACAGCCCTGTGTGAATTGTTACAGGGTGAAATTTTTTGACAAAATTGGTTAGGACGCTCAACACTGGCTGGCCATGTTCAAGCAAGAAGTTAATTGCAGGAACAACCAGCGCGGCTATCTTCATGACCCAAAAACCAATCGGTATGGCAAAACCTACCCAAACCACACCGCCAGTCACAAACAGCGCCAGTAATGGTGGAACCCGGTTGGATAGAAGTACGAAAACAAGCGTAATCGAAGCCAAGACAACTAACCAAAGCAAAACCGGAAGATTTCGTCCGTAAGCACTTACTTTGTAAATTAACTTTGCCAATTCATCGCCGTTGTTTGCTCGTCTTTTAAGTTCGCGGTTTGGAATACGATCGTATGATCGAGTTAGCAAAATACCAACGATGGCCAAAGTACCCAGTATTAATTCAAAAAGAAAACTCAACATGCAAACATTTTAACACTTTAATAAACTGGGAGCACTACTACTGTGCGTGCTTTATTGGCAGATCGGTAGCGCCGGACGTGCTAAAATCTTTGATTTGCACAGGAGGCGACCCAGAAGTAGCCCAAAAAGCACGCACAATAGTAGTGCTAACGCTTTCCATTCAAGTAAACAGTTGATATCATGAAGTGACTTAAGAGGAGTGTATATGAGTAAACAATTTATTATTATTTTGGTAGCGTTATTTGCCATCTTTGGTGGAATTATTGTTTTCGCAAAACGAGGTGACAACAAATCTGTTATCGATACGTCTGCGGGAAGTCAAAACGTTTTTAGCAATGTCGATTCAAAAGTTGAGGTGGTTGAATATGGCGACTTTCAATGTCCTGCTTGCCGAGCTTACTATCCGATCATTAAACAAGTAGAATCACAATATGGCGACCGAGTGAAAATTCGTTTTCGTCACCTCCCTCTAACCAACATTCATCCAAACGCTATGGCCGCCCACCGAGCAGCTCAAGGAGCTGCAGCTCAAGGAGCATTTTGGCAAATGCATGACATTTTATATGAACGTCAAGACCAATGGAGTGCAGCGAACAATCCAGAAAAGTTCTTTGAAGATTATGCAAAGGAAATTGGGCTAGACCTCGAATTATTTAAAACTGATAGCGCGAGTCCTGAAACTGCTGCAATCATAAACTCTGACATTGCTATTGCCAAAGAATTCGGCTTTACGGGTACACCAAGCTTTAGTTTGAATGGTAAAGAAATCGAACGACCAACTGATTTCGCAGGTTTTGCTAAACTGCTTGACGACGCACTTGCTCAAAATCAATCCCAAATCCCAATGGGCGACACAGTTCCAGTTGCAGAATGAAAATCGGTATTTTCTCTGGTACATTCGATCCATTTCACAATGGTCATTTGAAGGTTTGTCTTAGTTCTGCCCATGAGTTAAAGCTTGATAAAGTTCTAGTCCTGCTTGAGAAAAATCCAAACCTAAAAACTAAAGTTACTCCACATCAACAACGACAAAAAATAATTGAACTAAGTATTTCAGACTACCCAGATATTGAATACATTGACACCAGGCAAAACCAAATTACTTTTGAGCATTCACCAAAAAAGATTCAAGAAGCGTTCCCAGGCGCGGAAATGTTTATGATTATTGGCGAGGATTTACTTGAGCATATTGAGGAATGGGTTGGTTTCGATGAGTTCAATCATTCGAACAAACTGGTCGTGATATCTAGGTCGGATAAATTTAGCGACAAAACCAAAGCTCACGCAAAAAAGCTCGGTGCATTCTTACTGCCCTGCGTTCATGAGTCAGCCAGCTCATCAAAAGTTAAAAAACAGATTCACGAAACTCGTTCCTCAAACCTGGTAAATCAAGAAGCTTTGCACTACATTTTAGATAACAACATTTACTAGTCTTCTGATTTAGTGCTTTCTCTTTTGAGATGTCGAACATGCTGAGTCTTGTACTTTTTGAACTGAGTTTTACTAAAACCGTTGCGGCGAATAAAGTTGCTAACCTTCTCATTCCCAATCAAATGCGGCAGAACAACGAAACTGGCTCCAAGTGCGTAAAGCTCTACAGCGTGTTTTATGCTCTCTGCATGGCAAATAGAAACTGCGTTTGGATTCACTTTGTCTAGGTGTTGTAGAATAAACAGATTTGTCTCGTAGCTCGTCATGACAGAAACGACAATCTTGACGTGTTCAAGATTCAGCTCGTTAAGCAGTTCTGTATCTGTTACGTCGCCATAAATATATGGAATGTCTCCGCGCTCCATACTGTCAATTGCTTCAGGATCATAGTCGACAACAACGTACTTTTTATTTGAGTTTTCAAAAACTTTAACGAATTCCTTACCGCCCTTTTTATATCCCAAAATCACACCGTCGTATCTATGTCTTGCTTCATGTTCGTCTTTGATTTTTCGTCGTTCAAACAGACGTAAGTATTTCTCTATTGTGTTGTACAATCCGTTCGAATAGATAATCATGTACGACGAAATCGCTATTGTGATTATCCCAACAATCGTAATCATAGACACAGTTTGTTCGGATACGTGCCCGTTTCTAAAGCCAAGCAAAATGAAAATCAGTGAAAATTCAGAAATCTGAGCAACTGCCAATCCGGCATTGAAACTGGTTTTCTTGGTGTAGCCCATGAGACCCATGATAATCATAACTATGATTGGGTTTCCTATGACCACAAAGGCGGAGAGCAGTAACGCTTGTCCGATGACAGAACCGAAATCAGCAACGTTTAATTGTGCGCCTAGGGATATGAAGAACACGATTATAAAGAAATCGCGGAGGGGGCGGAGTCTTGATCCAATCTCGCGGGCATAAGGCATTGACGCCAGTGCAACTCCGGCAAACAGAGCTCCAACTTCAAGAGAAAAGTCGAGTTCATAGAAAATCGTAGCAATTCCAAGACCCCAGGCGATTGCGAACAAGAACAGTAGCTCCTGAGAGTTTGAAAGAAAATTCGTCATTGGTTTTAAAATGTACTTAACAACCAAAAGCACCACCAACACGACCAGTAGTGCCCTGCCGGCAAGGCTAGCAAAGTCAGAAAGTTTAATATTTCCAGAGCCTGATGCAGATGCTACGAGAATTGCAAACGTGGCAATTATGTCCTGTACCAACAAGAATCCAATTGCGATTTTTCCGTAAAGTTTGTTCTGCTCTTTTTTATCTGTTAATAATTTCAAGATTATAATCGTTGAACTGAACGTAAGTGCAATTGCTACGTAAATACTTTCGGTAGTGCCAAGTCCAAGCGCACGAACGATCATGAAACCAATAATGGAAGTGAATGCTACCTGCCCTACACCGGTAATCAAGGAAACTCGTCCGACTTCTTTGACGACTTTTATGTTTAGACCCAGACCAACAATAAACAACAAAAGTGCCACACCAAAGCTACCAAGGGCTTCGATAGTTCCTGCAGATTCAACAACTCCTAGTGCTGAAGGGCCGACGAGCAGACCAGTCAAGATATACCCGATAATCATAGGCTGCTTGAGTGCGCGCATGATTAACGCAACAACTGCCGACAAGGCAAGTAGCGCCGATATTTCTACAAAAATGTCACCTTCCATAATTATCCATATTGTACAAGGCTTATGGTAATATGTAAAAAGTAATGAAAGAAACCTTTCGTAAAATCTCGCAAAAAATATCAATAATTGCCGGTTCGGCATGGGTTTTCATCCTAGCTTTGGTTGTAGTGGCGACTTGGGCCTTCTCTGGATCGTACTTTGACTACAGCAACACGTGGCAGCTAGTTATTAACACAGGTACTACCATCGTAACTTTCCTCATGGTGTTCTTAATTCAAAACACGCAAAACCGAGATTCAAAATCGCTCCACTTGAAGTTAGATGAACTTTTGCGTTCAAGCAAGGGAGCTCGTGAAAGTTTCATGGATCTTGATAACCTAAGCGACGACGAAATCCGACTTCTTGACGAAGAATTTAAGGACGTTTTAGAGAAAAAGGGTGACTCTACGCAGATCACTAGGATTCGAGCAAAACTTGCAGAAGAGAAAGCAAGACGTCATGGTATCAAATATGCTGGTGAAGCCTTTGTTGCACAACTACGCAAACCACTGGACAGAGCAAGAGATATTGCTTCAAGCACAGAAAAAAGCTCAAAAGATACCAAAAATAATTGACATAAGCATAAGCACAGTGTAGGATAGTACTTGATTCAGGTCGTGCGAGAGATCAAAAATCAAAAATTAAAAATCAAAAAATGTAAGTCATTTAGCTATTGCTAAGTGGTTTGTTTAATTTCGAGAGGAGTGGTCTTGAAAGCTATTAAAGTCTCTATCATACCGACAGAGAAAACACCAATAACAGTTCAAAGAATCCGACCAAAGTGGGCTGAATTCTTAAGTTACTAGTAAAAATTTTACAACATAGTAGCGTTAGTTGTTCTGATACAATTAATGCACAACGTACCGGAATCTAGTGAAATTCTAGAGCTGTGCCGCAACGGTTAAAGCCCGATCTGGTAGTTAAAAGTCTTCCGAGCAGGAGCAATCTCTCTACCCTGCTTCGGATCACCCGAGCAGGTTTTTTTATGGAAAATACAAGAGAAATATTACACACATCACCAGAGGGCAGGACTGCAAATCAAGTTTTTGATGTTGAAGAGATGCGCTTGTTCGCCATGCACTTGGTAGATCAGTGGGACGGCCCACAGTACATTCCGATGCAGAACGAGCGTGAGTTCAATGCCAGGACATCGATTATGGAGCGGCTGACTGCTTCCGGCCATTTATCTAGCGTTGAATTTGAAGGTGATATGGATGAGGTTTTTGACCAACTTTTTTCTAGACTTCTAAATGCAATCACAACTCAGACTTTAGGCTGGGAACAAAAACGAAACTTTCATGAACTAGTTGAAGCCATCCAAGTTGTTGAGTTGTTCAAGCTTGTTTCGAGTGGGCAAATTGACCCTAATTCAAAAATCGTAACTCACTCGGACTTCCCCGATGAATGCTCAATTGAAAGCTCTCATGATTTTGGTTATAGGTCACTCAACATGAAAGGCATGGTGCGAGCGACATGGTTTGAAAAAGGCGAAGATGATAACTGGAAAATGCTCATCAAACAAGCATCCAGAAGTAACAGCCACGACGGAACAAGCGCTAGGTTCATTGAGCAGTTTGGTGAAGTTGATGAGGAGATTTTAGCAACACAAGTTGTTTACACTGGCGACATTATTACCATTATTCGTAACCTAGACGAAATGTCTGGGACGGTTTATGGAGATGCCCCGACATCTACAGAGGCTTTGGAGCATCCTAGCTACGAAGAGCTTGAAGAAATTTCTGCACTTCGGGAAAGCCGTATTACAGAATTTGTTGAAGAGCTCAGTGAGTACGAAGTCTACCTCGACACTTTGTTACACGGTGGCTTAATTGATTACCAAGAAAAGTTAGGTTTGTACAGAGAAAAAGAAGACAAAATTATTCACAAAACTTGCCTACTGGAACCTAGTTATGCTCGGGCAGCAATGGGTGAAAAGTCGGCTGAATATATTGAGCAGGCAGCTATGCATATGGCGTCTGGTAATCATGAATTAGGCCGATTAATGTTCCATGAAGCTCGGCAAGTTGTGGACAAACGAGCTAGTGTTGGCTGTGGTGGAAACGGATCTAAAAGACCAGATGAAAATCCTGGTGACTTTGGTGAAAGCCAAGATCTGTACAACGAAGCTGGTGAATCAAAATCAGGTTGGAAGTGGAAAAAAGGTGTTTGTAGAGTAGAATCTTGTTCATCGCGCCCCGGCGAGACCGAAGTTGGTCCATGCGAAGTCTGCCATTCCTGCCAACATAAATTTGATCAGGGCAAAGACCCAACAAAATATTCAGTCCGTTCAAATCCAGAGAAAAAGTTCCAGTTTGTAATGCCAAGTTTCATGAAAAAGGAAGATGTTGAAGATGACGAATTACAGCTCGCAGCCTAAGGAAGATCCGATCTATAGGGAGCTTGCGAAAGAACAAATACCCGAGCTTTTTTGTGACAACTGTCAGTTCTACCCCATCGAACCCGTACACGGCCACTTCATGTGCCCAAAATGTCACATGCCCACAAAATGCTGCGAAGGACTAAGCGGGTAGTTCTTCTGGGTCTGGACCTGCCCCGGCCGGTGGATTTTTTTCTTCATCATCAGTTGAAACATATTTTGTCATATTATCGTTTAACGCAAAAGCGACAGTTGCGTAGCCAAAAAACAATACACCGAGTGCTCCACCTCCTCCTATTAACCTTGGAATAGCTGGATTATTTGCAGACTCCGCGCTATCAACACAACCTGCTGTAAACGCATCTGCATAATGCAACTCTGCTTTTGCTTCGTAACATCGGTCTCTTTGTGCCTGTAGAGCCTCGTTGGTATCTGATTCAATAACATGTCCTGCAAGAACGGCTGTCGCCGATAAGCCCAAACCTACCATTGCTGTCATTGGTGAATATTGTTTCTCAATATGTCTCATAAATTTCTCCTTATAATAAGTCTAGCATTGTGTCTACGTCAAAACAAAAACGCTTAAATGAAGGCTAGGAACAAGACACCTAAACCTAGGGCGATGCGGTAGTAGGCGAAGATGTGGAGACTGTGATTTTTGAGATATTTAAGCAAGAAATTGATGGCGAGTATGCCGCTTGCAAATGCCGTTATAATGCCTATTATTACTAACGAAATATCGA
>JALYPT010000032.1 GCA_030856205.1 bacterium
TGATCATCGGTTACCTTAATCCATAATGAACCCAATATTAAATATAGAACAATTTTTAAAAAGAAGGTGCTATCTGTAGATTTTTTTTGTTTTTTAGCCATTAGTACTATTCTATCAAAGCTTAAGCCTGTTTAGAACTACATTTTGATTTCAGCGTCGCAACCACCAGGAAGTGATAGGTTCATAAGATTGTCGATTGTTTTTGGAGTTGGTTCCAAAACATCGATAATACGTTTGTGAACGCGCATTTCAAACTGCTCTCGTCCTTTTTTAAACACATGAGGGCTTGTAACTACGGTATAGTTTGTCTTCTCTGTAGGAAGAGGAATCGGTCCGGCAATTTTTGCACCTGTCCGAAGCGCTGTGTCTACAATCTGTTTAGCAGATTGATCAATAACTTTATGATCATATGCTTTTAATCGAATTCTGATTTTTTGTGCACCGGCAGGCTTGTCTGCTGTTTTCTTTTCTACCATAACAATATCCTTTCGTTTAGTTGTTATTGGTGGTGTAACCTCTCCTGTATCTTATTTAAAAGTCACAGGCGAGTTCTCACCACAATGTTATGTAAGGTTTATTATACTATTTGTCGCACCAGATTGCAAACCGTTCGATATCACTTTGAATGGGTAATCCGGGAATGAGTTGGCTTAGATAGCCATGATATTTCACTATTCTCTTTGATTTAAGTTCGCAATCAACCATCTTATAAGCATTACGTAAGTTGCCTGTTGAATCGCAAAACTTGGTGGCATGACCAATTGGATCCATTCGGGCTTTTGAAATTTTGTTACCGCTTTCTCCAGGTTTAAATGTAACCAATTCAACAGCATCAGCAACTATGTACGGTATTCCTCTATCCATCAAATCTTGGTGCGAAATATCAGTATCTTCGACAACATCATGGAGCAAGCATGTAGCCACCACCAAACTTCCATAACCATGCTCACGAGCGATACTGGCAACTTCCAAAGGATGTTCTATGTACGGCCTATCGTCATAAAAAGCGCCTAGGTGTGCCTGAATTGCAATTTCTTTAGCTCGCTCAACTAGTTGTTCCCCTGATAAATTTGTCATTCGTACTATATTATCATTACACTATTTTTTATTGCAACAAAAAAGGGCCCGTTTTGGACCCTTTTCTTGAATCTATCAGATAGATTATTTGTTGATTTTTGTTACAACACCCGCACCAACTGTTCGTCCACCTTCTCGGATGGCGAATCGTTGACCTTGGTCCATTGCAATTGGTTGGATCAATTTTACTTTGAAAGTAATAGTGTCACCTGGCATAACCATTTCTTTGTCTGCTGGAAGTTCAACTTCTCCAGTTACATCCGTTGTACGGAAGTAGAACTGAGGCTTGTAGCCTTTGAAGAATGGAGTGTGACGTCCTCCTTCTTCTTTGGTCAAAACGTAAACTTCAGCGTCAAACTCTGTGTGTGGAGTGATTGAACCAGGCTTAGCAATAACTTGTCCTCGTTCAATATCTTCTCGCTCGATTCCTCGTAAAAGAATTCCGACGTTGTCGCCAGCTTGTCCTCGGTCAAGATTTTTCTTGAACATTTCAACTCCGGTAACAACTGATTTTCGAGTGTCTCTAATCCCAATGATTTCAACTTCGTCGTTAGTGTTAACTACACCAGTTTCGATACGTCCTGTAGCCACAGTTCCACGTCCCTTGATAGAGAATACGTCTTCGATAGCCATTAGGAATGGTTTGTCTAGTTCACGAACAGGCTCTTTGATGAAGTCATCCATTTTGTCGATAAGTTCCATAATCGCGTCTTCGTCTTTTTCGTTGCCTTCTAGGGCTTTTGTTGCAGATCCCTTGATAATTGGTGCGTTCTCGTCAAAGTCATACTTTGCAAGAAGTTCACGAATATCAAGTTCTACAAGTTCAACTAGTTCAGGATCAGCAAGGTCCATCTTGTTCATGAAAACCATAATTGCTGGAACACCAACTTGCTTGGCAAGTAGAACGTGCTCACGAGTCTGAGGCATAGGACCATCAGCTGCAGATACAACTAGGATGGCTCCATCAATTTGAGCAGCTCCCGTAATCATGTTTTTAACGTAGTCGGCGTGACCTGGCATGTCAACGTGAGCATAGTGTCGCTTTTTTGATTCATACTCTTGGTGAGAAGTCGCAATCGTGATTCCACGATCTCTTTCTTCAGGTGCCTTATCGATTTCATCGTAGTTAACAGCCTTGTTAACGTCACTTGGTAATCTTTTTGCAAGTACATGAGTAATTGCTGCTGTTAATGTTGTTTTACCATGGTCGACGTGGCCCATAGTTCCAACGTTAACGTGCGGTTTTGATCTATCGAAATCTGCCATTTTATTCTCCGGTTATTTTGTTATAAATGTTACACATACGTAAATATTTTACGCACATGCGATAACTACAGTATTTTAACTGATTCATCTCTGTTTGTAAAGAGTTTTTATACGGATTATTGTTTGTTTTTAACTATTTCTTCAGCCACGTGATTTGGAACTTCTGCATAGTGATCAAGCTCCATGCTTGAGCTTGCTCGGCCTTTGGTGTTTGATCGTAGGTTGGTTGTGTATCCAAACATTTCACCAAGTGGTACAAAAGCTGTAATTTCTTTGATTCCAGCGGTAAGGTCTTCCATTGATTCAACGCGGGCACGTTTACTGTTAAGATCTCCAATGACGTCACCCATGAATTCCTCAGGTGTGACTACAACAACTTTCATAACTGGCTCAAGTAGGGCTGGATTTGCATCTTTTTGGCCAGCTTTGAATGCCATTGTTCCTGCAATCTTGAAGGCCATTTCGTTAGAGTCTACATCGTGATATGAACCGTCATAAAGTTCGGCAATGATGTCAACTACTGGGTACCCAGCGACAACACCGTTGTTCATAGCTTCTTCGATGCCTTCTTTTACAGGTTTAATGTATTCTTGAGGGACTACGCCACCTTTGATTGCGTTGATGAATTCAAAACCTTTACCTTGTTCATTTCGTCTAATTCGAATCCAAACGTGTCCGTATTGTCCACGTCCACCAGATTGCTTGATGTATTTACCCTCGGCTTCAACATCGTCCTTACGAATGGTTTCTCGGTAGGCGACTTGTGGTTTACCGATGTTTGCTTCGACGGTGAATTCTCGTTTCATTCGATCTACCAAAATATCTAGATGAAGCTCACCCATTCCGCTGATAATTGTTTGACCAGTCTCGTGATCAACCTTAACTCTAAATGTCGGGTCTTCTTCAGCAAGTCGTTGAAGTGCTAGGCTCATTTTTTCTTGGTCAGATTTTGTTTTTGGTTCAATCGCAATACTCACTGGAGGATCTGGGAAAGTGATGGATTCCAAAACCACTGTTTGGTTTACGTCACAAAGAGTGTTTCCGGTTGTTGTAGCCTTTAGGCCTACGATTGCCGCAATATCACCCGCTTTTACTTCTTCAATCTCTTCACGTTTATCGGCGTGCATTCGTACTAATCGTCCAACACGTTCTTTTTGACCTGTTGAACTGTTATAAATGTAGCTTCCAGCTGTAACTGTTCCGGAGTAAACTCGGATGAAACATAGTTTTCCAACGAATGGGTCTGTAGCAATCTTAAAAGCAAGTCCTGCCATAGGTTCGTTAGAATCTGGTTTTCGTTCCACTTCGTCGCCAGTTTTTGGATGTTCACCCCACACAGATCCACGATCCAGTGGACTTGGTAGGAAGTTGTTAACGGCGTCTAGTACTTTTTCTACAATAACTCCACGACCATCTCCACCAGTTACTGGGAAGAATTTACCAGTCAGTGTTGCTGTTCGTACGGCTTGTCTAATCTCGTCTTCACTCAATCCTTCTTCACCAACTTCGAAGTATTTTTCTAGGATTACTTCGTCTTCAGCAACGGCGTTTTCTACAAGTAGGCTTCGGTATTTCTTTACTTTGTCCATCATATCTTCTGGAACTTCACCTTCTACAAGTTCTTTGTCGGTAAAATCTTTGTAGGTATAAGCCTTCATAGAGATTAAATCAATAATTCCGTTGATTGATTGTTCAAAGCCAATAGGCAAATGAATTGGGAAAGCATGTTTTGTTAAGCGGTTATGGATAGAATCCAGGGATTTGTAGAAATCGCCACCAGTTTGATTGATTTTGTTAATAAAGCAAATTCTAGGTACACCGTACTTGTCAGCCTGTCGCCAAACAGTTTCCGATTGTGATTCCACACCCATTTTTCCGTCGAAGACTGTAACTGCACCATCTAGTACCCGCAAAGATCGCTCAACTTCGGCGGTGAAGTCGATGTGGCCAGGTGTGTCGATAATGTTAATCTTGTGATCTTTCCAGTAGCATGTAACCGCAGCTGAGGTAATTGTAATACCTCGCTCACGCTCTTGTTCCATCCAGTCGGTAGTTGTTTCACCTTCGTGAACTGCACCAATCTTGTGACTGATTCCAGTTCGGTACAAAATACCTTCTGTAGTTGTAGTTTTACCAGCGTCAATATGGGCAATAATACCGATGTTTCTATAATTCTTTAAATCTGTTACTTTTGATTCCGCCATAATTCCCTCTATTAGTTTTTATCTCGCGAAGTGGGCGAAAGCTCGGTTGGCTTCGGCCATTTTATGAGTATCTTCTTTTTTCTTAACTGCAGATCCGGTGCCGTTGTATGCGTCCATGATTTCTTCAGAAATTCGCTTTGACATGCTTTTGCCTTTTCGGGCACGAGCAGCTGCTACGAACCACATAATTGCTAGGTGAGATTTTCGTTGAGGAGTTACATCAAATGGAATCTGATAGTTTGCTCCACCCACTCGACGTGATCGTGTTTCTACGTTTGGTGTAATATTTTTGAAGGCAGCTTCCAAAGCTTCCAGTGGGTTGTCCACTTTTAGCTTTTTAGCAGCGTCTTCCATACCTTCGTACACTAATCGTTCCGCGGTTTGTTTCTTTCCATCAAGCATTACGCGGTTGATTAGTCTCTGTACAAATACAGAATCATACAATCGGTCTTTTGGAATCTTTCGAATCAGTTCTTTTGTCTTATGTCGTGGCATTATTTGCTGTCCTTTTTAACGCCGTATTTACTTCGGCCGTTTTTACGTCCTTCAACACCAGCTAGGTCCAATGTTCCACGTACTATGTGGTATCGAACACCAGGAAGGTCGGGTACTCGTCCACCTCGAAGTAATACTACGGCGTGCTCTTGAAGGTTGTGACCTTCGCCACCAATATAGGCCCACACTTCGTGACCGTTTTGTAAACGTACACGTGCTACTTTACGCAACGCAGAGTTAGGCTTCTTTGGTGTTTTGGTCGTAACTTTGACACAAACACCTCGCTTCAGCGGTGAGTGCTTTTCGTAGTTAGTTGTCTTTAAGTTGTTTACGACACGGTGAAGAGCCGGAGATTTTGATTTCTTCGTTATCTTCTTGCGACCATGTCGTACGAGTTGATTTATAGTTGGCATCGGTAACCTATTTTATCAACTTTCTTCCTCTGAGTCAACAGAGGCGCTTATTTCGTCTTCTTCATTCATGTAGTCATGACCAGTTCCAACCGGAATTAGTCGTCCCAAAATCACGTTTTCTTTCAGTCCACGCAAATGGTCAATCTTACCGGATGTAGCTGCGCTGATTAGTACACGCGTTGTGTCCTGGAACGATGCGGCTGACAGGAAGCTCTCGGTAGACAATGAAGCTTTTGTGATTCCAAGAAGTAGTTGGTTGTACTTAACTAGTTCTTTCTTCTCGCTAGCCAACTTAGTATTTGTTTCATTTACCTGAATCTTGCTCGCGATGTCTCCGGTTACGTAGTCGCTGTCACCAGCTTCTTCGATCTGAACCCTGCTAAACATCTGTCGTACGATGACCTCAAGGTGCTTGTCGGCGATGTTCTGTCCCTGAGAAGCAAAGATTCGTAGAATTTCGTTCATGATGTAACGCTGGGTTGCTTCAATACCTTTTAGGTCCATCAGATCACGTAGGTTAAGCGAACCGTTTGTTAGCCTATCGCCAGCTTCTACAACGTCACCGTCTTTAACAGTAATCTGCTTGAAGCCTGGGATCTCGTATTTGACAACGGCATCACGTTTTGGTGTAATCGTCGCTTTTGTCTTTGTAAAGTGAACCTGCCCCTCGATAGTGGCTACTAGAGGTTCTGCATCCTTGTCTTTCGACGCAATAACGTCACCTAATGCAACTTCTGTCTTCTCTTTGACTTTTGGCTCACGTCCATCTAACTTGTATTCAATTTTCTTTGCTGTTTCGTCAGTAACCTGAACAACGTAGTGGTCGCCATCTTCCCAAGTTTTGACCTTGCCGGTAATTTCGCTTAGGAATGCTTGTCCTTTTGGAGTTCGAACTTCAAACAACTCTTCCACGCGGGGTAGACCAGTCGTGATGTCTTCACCAGCCACACCACCAGAGTGGAAAGTTCGCAGGGTCAACTGCGTACCTGGCTCACCAATTGATTGAGCCGCGATAACACCGATTGGGTGATTTGGATTGATTAGCTCACCTGTTGCAGGGTCTAGACCATAACTCTTTGGACTTACTCCAGCAGAGCTACTGCATGTCAGAACTGACATAATCTTTGCTTCTTTGATCTTATCATCGCCATCGATTGCAGCTGCAGTCGCTCGACCGATAAGTTCACCTTTTTTAACATACTTGCCGATGTTTTCAGCAGCAAATCGTCCTTCTAATCTCATTGAGAATGGAATTCCAATTTCTTCACTATCGGCTTTTGTCAGGTTGAATCCTGGATCTTCTACATTTTCTTCGATTGTGAATACGTCTTGAGACACATCTACTAGTCGTCTTGTTAGGTATCCAGAGTCTGCTGTCTTTAGAGCTGTGTCGATCATACCTTTACGTGCACCACGAGTAGCGGTGAAGTATTCCAATGGTGTAAAGCCTTTTTTGTAGTTAGACTTGATCGGCAGCTCAATTGTTCGTCCTGTTGCATCAGCAACTAGCCCAAACATTCCCACAGCTGTGTTAACCTGACCAATGTTACCTCGAGCACCAGATGATACTGCTGTAGACATGGCTGAGTCTTCTTTTTCAAACTGATCCGTCAAAGCTTTTTGAACTTTAGCGGCAACACCTTGCCATGACTCGATTACCAATCGGTAACGTTCGTCTTCGGTAATGAAGCCTTCGTCGAACTGCTCAGAAATCTTAATTACTCGGTCTTCACCGTCTTTTAGCATTTTGTCTAGGTTTGCTACTTCGTTGAAGTCGTCCATTCCAAGTGACAAACCAGACTTAGTTGCATAGTCAAATCCGATAGATTTTAGTCTGTCAGCAATTTCTGCAGTTAAGTCTTGGCCGTATATTTCATAAGCAAGTGACATGACTTGTCCAAGTTTTTTCTTCGTCATAGTTTCGTCCTGGAACGGGAAATCTTCTGGGAAGATTTCGTTGAAAAGAATTCTTCCAAGCGTAGATGTGTGTCGCTTACCTCTGAAGTATGTTGTAACGTAATCTTGAAGTTGTACTTGGCCAGCATCAAGCGCCATCGTAGCTTCACCAATTGATCCGTAAACTTTAGGCTTTTTCTCTGTAGTTGGTCGTTCGTATGTTAAGTAGTAACAACCAAGCACGATATCTTGCTCGATGTGTAGAATCGGAGATCCGTCGGCTGGTTTTAGCAAGTTCTTGTTTGAAGCCATAATTTGTTGTGCTTCGGCCTGTGCTTTTTCTGAAAGTGGCAAGTGAACTGCCATCTGGTCACCATCGAAGTCGGCGTTGAAACCCTTACATACTAGTGGGTGCAGTTGGATTGCTTTACCTTCAATCAAAACTGGCTGGAAAGCCTGGATTGAAAGTCGGTGAAGTGATGGAGCTCGGTTAAGAAGAACGTATTTGTTCTTAATTACTTCGTCCAAAGCATCCCAGACAATTGTTTCGCCTTGTTCAATCAACCTTGATGCAGCTCTAATGTTGTGCGCGTAGTCGTTGTTGATAAGGTAGCCAATTACGAACGGCTTGAATAGTTCAAGCGCCATCATCTTTGGAAGTCCACATTGATGAATCAATAGTTCTGGACCAGAAACGATAACTGAACGTCCTGAATAGTCGACTCGCTTTCCAAGAAGGTTCTGTCGGAATCGTCCTTGCTTGCCTTTTAGTAGGTCAGAAAGTGATTTTAATCGTCGTCTTTGGCCAGTAGCAGCAACTGCTCGTCCTGACCGGGCATTACCGTTGTCAATCAATGCGTCAACTGCTTCTTGAAGCATTCTTTGTTCGTTTCTTCGGATAACTTCTGGAGCATTAAGGTCGATTAGTTTCTTTAGACGGTTGTTTCGGTTGATAACTCGTCTATAAAGGTCGTTCATATCACTTGTTGCGAATCGTCCACCAGTAAGCTGAACCATTGGTCGTAGGTCCGGAGGAATCACCGGCAAAATGTTTAGACACATGCTTGTTGGGTGAATTCCAGCGCGTTGCATAGATTCTAGAAGCTTCAACCGTTTCATAATCTTCTTACGCTTCTGGCCTTTTGCTTCTTCAGCGTCTTTTGTTAGGTCCATGATGAGTTTATCAAGGTCAACTTGCTCTAGAAGGTTCATAAGAGCGGTTCCGCCCATTCCAACTTCTACTAGATCTTGTAGATCGTCAGACATGTCAGCAAAGTCATTCTCGCTAATTAGACCAAACTTAACCAAGCTGTCAATTTGATTCATTAGTTGTTCGTATTCTAGTTGTAGTTCTTCTAGCTCAAGGGTTTGCTTCTTAGCAAGATCGTCTTTGTTTGAGCCTTCTTCTTCGGCAGCTTTTTCAAATCTAAGTTTGACTGCTTCTTTTGCTGCATTGTACTGCGCTTCTTTGTCAGAACGCATTTGATCTCGTTTTTCTGAATCAACGCTAGTTACAACAAAGCTTGCAAAATATGCTATTCGTTCCAAGTTTTTTACAGTCATGCCAAGCAATAGTCCGATAGCAGATGGAGTTCCACGAAGGAACCAAATGTGCGCAACTGGAGCAGCAAGTTTGATATGACCCATTCGTTCACGACGAACAATTGATTTTGTTACTATCTCACCGTCTTTATCTACAGCTGCTTCTCGTGATCGAACACCCTTGTACTTTGCGTCATGGGGATTAATGTCCTTTACAGGTCCAAAAATTCGCTCACAAAATAGTCCATCTCGTTCCGGTTTTTGTGTTCTATAGTTTATGGTTTCTGGTTTTGTAACTTCACCATGTGACCATTTTTTAATATCTTCGGCATTTGCAACCGCTAGTCTTACTGAATCGAAATCAGCAATATCGGTTCCTGTATGATAGTTTCTCATTACGCTGCCTCCTTAGTTTCTTCAACTTCAACTTCATCTTTTTCTACAACTTCATCTGTTTTGTTAAGATCTGTTTCGATTTCATCTTGAAGTCCAACAACGTCAAACTCGTCTATTGAGGCATCTTCCGTCACATCTACTTCTGATGCAGACGGAGCTGGTACTTCTACTTTCGAAATATGTGCAGCTTCATCTTTAATGTTCTTACTCAGTAAAGTTTCTGCATCAACTTCTTTCTCGTTTTGCAATAGATCAACTTTTAGTCCTAGACCTTGAAGTTCTTTCACAAGGACGTTGAAACTCTCTGGGACTTTTGGTCCAACAATTTCTGTTCCCTTAATGATTGACTCGTAAGCCTTTGATCGTCCGTAAACGTCGTCAGATTTAATTGTCAACATTTCTTGGAGAGTATAGGCCGCGCCATAAGCTTCTAGCGCCCAAACTTCCATTTCTCCAAATCTCTGTCCACCGTTTTGGGCCTTACCACCTAGTGGCTGTTGAGTAACCATTGTGTAAGGACCAGTTGAACGAGCGTGAATCTTATCTACGATCATGTGGTTCAACTTGATCATGTACATAGACCCTACCGTTGTAGGCTCTGTAAATTTATCGCCTGTTCGGCCATCGTAAAGATGTTGTTTACCGTTTTCTGGGAAGCCAGCTTCTTTTAGTAGGCTTCGGATCTTTTCGATTGGTACACCGTTGAATGATGGTGATGCAACTTTGAATCCAAGTGCACGTGCCGCCATACCAAGGTGAGTTTCAAACAGCTGTCCAGTGTTCATACGAGAAGGCACGCCTAGAGGGTTAAGAACGATATCTACTGGAGTACCGTCTTCCATAAATGGCATGTCTTCTACAGGCAGAACTCTAGCTATGACACCCTTGTTACCGTGTCGTCCACCGAGCTTATCACCAACCGCAATTTTTCGCATTTGAGCAACGAAAACCTGCACTTGCATGATAACGCCGGCTTTTAGGTCATGTCCTTTTTCTCTAGAGAAAATCTTTACTCCTACAACTTTACCGTGCTTACCGTTACTCATCCGTTGAGACGTATCACGAACGTCTTTAGCTTTTTCACCGAAAATAGCTCGTAGCAATCGTTCTTCTGAACTTAATTCTTGCTCGCCTTTCGGTGTGATCTTTCCAACCAAGATGTCTCCTGGATGTACTTCAGCACCAATTCGTACAATTCCATCTTCGTCCAGGTGCCTTAGAGACTCTTCTGATACGTTAGGAATATCTCGGGTGACAATCTCGGGTCCAAGTTTTGTTTCTCGAACTTCTGTCATGTAGTCAACAATATGAATTGATGTTAGTGAATCGTCTTCGACAAGTTTTCTAGAGATAATGACAGCGTCTTCAAAGTTGTAACCCTGCCAAGGCATGAATGCTACAAGTAGGTCGCGTCCAAGAGCCAATTCACCACCTTGGATGCTCATTCCTTCGATGATTGCATCACCCTTCTTAAGTTTCTGTCCACGTTCAACAACTACCTTCTGGTTTATACATGTTCCATCATTTGATCGAACAAAATGCTGTGGAACATATTTAACAGTTCCTGCTTTTGCATACTTAACTATTACTTCATCGCCAGTAGCTTTGGTAACTTCACCATTTTCTGGTGCGAAAATCAACTGACCAGTGTTCTGAGCAATCACATTCTCGGAACCTGTTCCTACTATCGGACTTTCTGGGCTCACAAGTGGTACTGCCTGTCTTTGTTGGTTGGAACCCATCAAAGATCTATACACATAGTTCTTTTCAATGAATGGGATTAAGCTGGCTGATGAGCCGATGATTTGTTTTCGGGTAGAGTCCATGTGCGTAACTTCGTCGCTGTCGATGTCTTCTGTTTTGTAGTGTGCTCGGGCAGATACTCGAGTATCCACGAAGTAGCCGTCTTTGTCTAATTCTTCACCAGCACTTGCGATTACTGCATGCTCTTCGTCGGCCGCGTCCAAATAAACAATTTCAGTTGTTACTTGTGGTTTTACTGGCCATGTAGCCTGAGCTTTGATCTTTTCTAATTTTTTGGCATCTGCTGCGGTGATTTTTACACCTTTTTTAACAATAACTGTGCCTTTTTCGTCTTCTAGGTTCACTCTGGCAATGTATCCTGCAGCGTTTTTTGCAGTGACGTTACTGATAACTTTTCTGTATGGAGTTTCCAAGAAACCGTATTCGTTCACACGACCATAGTTTGACATGTTTAGCACTAGTCCAATGTTTGCGCCTTCAGGAGTTTCTACCGGGCAAATTCGTCCATAGTGAGTTGCATGTGCATCACGAACTTCAAATCCTGCTCGCTCCCTAGAAAGTCCACCAGGTCCCATTGAGCTTAGTCGTCGTTTGTGCGCAAGTTCTGAAAGAGGGTTAACTTGATCCATGAACTGTGACAACTGTGAACTAGCAAAGAATTCTCGTACAGCGGCAACTATCGGCCGGGCGTTAATAAGTTGACCCGGCGTTACAGTTTCGATTTCACTCATAGACATTCGATCTTTGGTGTTTCTTTCCATTCGCAGAAGTCCAATTCGGAATTGTCTTTGAACAAGCTCACCAACTAGTTTGACTCGTCGGTTTGCTAGTGAGTCTATGTCATCTGCTGGTTCCTGCGTATTATTCAAACGAATGATCTCTGAGATTATTGCCATGAGGTCTTCAATCCGCATAACTCGATTCTCGATTGTGTTAGTCACGTCAAGATCTAGGCGCTTATTGATCTTGTATCGTCCAACTCGGCTGAAGTCGAATCGTTTGAAGTTGTAGAACATATTTTCGATAAGTGAACGAGCGTTATCAACAGTCGCTAGATCACCTGGTCGGATTCTTCGATAAACTTCAATCAATGCTTCGTTTGTTCCACGAGCAGTATCTTTTTCCAAAGTCATGTCTAGGTGTTTAACTTTACCTTGATCAACATGCTTGAATTCTTCTCGCATTCGAGCTTCTGGTACACCTAGTGCACGTAGTAGTGTAGTTACAGGAAGTTTTCGCTTTCGGTCAATCTTTACAAAGATTGCACCATTGGCTGCGGTCTCAAATTCCAGCCATGCACCACGACCTGGAATTACCTTCGCACCGTAAAGTTTTTTTGTTGCACCTTGGTTGCCAACAAAGAAAACGCCAGCTGATCTAATGAGCTGGCTTACAACTACACGTTCGACACCGTTAATCACAAAAGTTCCTCGTGATGTCATCCATGGATAGTCACCGAGGTAAATTTCTTGTTCTTTAACTTCGCCTGTAACTTTGTTTCTAAGCACGACGTTTGCCTTAAGAGGAGATTCGAAAGAAACATTGTTCTCACGAGCTTCTACTTCTGACATTTTTGGTTCTTCGAACTGGTAGTCCTTGAACTCTAGAGTTAATTTTGAGTTTGTATAATCATCGATTGGGCTAATTTCGGCAAGAAGCTCTCCCAATCCCTCTTCTACGAACCACTGAAATGATTTGTTTTGATGATCTACTAGATTTGGTAGATCTACTACTGTGTTTGTTTGAGTAAAGTATTGCCGAGTGTTTTTAGCTTGAGTTTTAGCCATTAATGCAATAACTTCCTCTCTCCACTTACGTGGACTTATGTTGATAATGGACGCCGAAGAACACTAATGCAGGACTGCGATTTTGAGCAAATACAGCAAATTCCCGCTTATACTACTTCTTGAGAGGCTATTATACTTAAGTATTTGAGATTGTCAACAGATTGGGACTACTTATTTCTGATAACTTTGTCGACGAGGCCGTATTCTTTGGCTTCGTTAGCGCTCATCCAATAGTCACGTTCTGCGTCATTTTGGACTTTTTTGAGTTTCTGACCGGTGTTCTTAGACAAAATCTCATTCAACATGTGTTTTAGCCTTAAACCTTCTTTGAGGTCGATTTCCATGTCTGTTACTTTTCCTCTTGTACCGGCTGAAGGTTGGTGAATCATGACTGTTGAATGTGGCAAAATATAACGCTTACCTTTTGCTCCAGAACTTAGAAGGAATGCTGCTGCAGATGCCTGAACGCCAATTCCTACAGTCTCGATGTCGCACTTAATGTGCTCCATAGTGTCGTAAATAGCTAGAGCGTCATAAACCGAACCGCCGGGACTGTTAATATATAGTTTTATATCTTTCTTTGGATCTTCATTCTCTAGGAACAATAGCTGAGCAATAATTACGTTTGCAGTGTGTTCGTTCACATCACTACCCAAGAAAATAATTCTATCTTTAAGTAGTCGTGAGTAAATATCGAATGCCCGCTCCATGCGACCTTCGTTTTCAATAACTGTTGGGACTAATACTGAGTTCTTCATAGTGAATCTAGTCTATCCAAAAAGTTGGCACTCGTCAAGCGTGAGTGCTAACTTTTTTTGACGATAAGTTGTTTGAGACGGTCGAGAGTTTTTTCTGACATGACCTGTGAAGCGATCTCACGACGCGCCTGCGGCGTATCTAACTGTCCCTGCATCTGTGGATCTTGGTATTTGCCCTTCAATAGATTAATCCGCATTTCAATTTCGTCGTCATCAATCTTGATCTTCTCTTGGTTGCTTATCTCTGCCATAACTAGCCCAGTTCGAACTCGTTTTTCTGCTTGTGGTCGAAGAGATTTTTTGTGATCTTCTTCTGTTGTTTGTTCATCTTTTAGGTATTGTTCGTATGTTTGACCGCGGTATGTCAGGTTCTGCTTAAAGTCGTTTAATATGAACTCGGCCTGTTCTTTAACGAAGCTCTCTGGCAGTTCCATCTTTGTCTTATCGGCAATTGCATTTACAATTTCTGATTCAAGTTCACGATCGGCATGACCTTGTTTTTCGTGGGTTAGCTCTTTCTTGATGTTTTCTTTTAGCTCAGCAACCGTTTTGAATGGTCCTAATTTTGCTGCCATCTCATCGTCCAATTTTGGTTCTATAACTTCTTGTACTTTGGTTACCTTAACAGCAAACTTAACTTTCTTATTTGCGAGCGCTTTAACACCGTATTCTTTAGGGAAGGTAAGTGTGAATTCTTTTTCATCATCTTTCTTAGATCCTACAAGGTTATCTTCAAATCCAGGAATAAAAGTCTTTGAACCAAGCGCTAGCGGATAATCTTTGCCGTCGGCGCCCTTGATTGCCTCGCCTTTCATATCCTCACCTTTGAAGTCAATCCAGACTTGATCGCCGTTCTTGCTAGCTCGATCAACATCTTTCTTTTCAGCCATTCGTTTCTTAAGATCATCAATCACCGCATCGACGTCTTTGGGATCAATTTTGACAATCTTGGGCTTCTTAGACATTTTTTTATAGTCTGGCAATTTTATCTCACCCATTATTTCAACTTCGGCTTCAAATTCCAAAGTCGTAAATGGAACAAACTTTTTAAGTGTTACTTCTGGTTGGCTAACTGGTCGAAGTTTTTGCTCTGACGCAGCCTTTAGATACATATGGTTCAATGCTTCGTCGACGAATTCCGACTGCAATAGCTGCTCGTCTATATGCTTTTCAACCATGTTTGGCGGCGCCGTTCCATCACGAAATCCTGGAACTTTTACTTTTGCACCCAGCTTCTTTAGCACTTTTGCTTTGATTGGTGATAGAGATGCTTCATCCGCTGTCACGCTTAACTTAACTTTTGTAGGTGTGATAGTTTTGCTTGTTACTTTCATCCGGTGTACTTTACCAGGTTTCCTCGAAGTTCTCAAGGGTTAGGACGTTCGCTTGTCTTTCACGACTGTAACCAGTCGCTCCAAACTATAAGTGCCTTCTTCGCCAGTTTTTAGATTCTTGAGTTTAAAACGAGCCTCCTTGATTTCGTCCTGTCCCATGAACAACACATAGTTCACGCCACGTTTATCGACAGTTTTTAGTTGTTTGTCCAGTTTACGACCTGTTGTGTCCACAGACACATTTACGCCCATGCCTCTAAGATCCTTAATGATTGGTTGCGCAAGCTTATAGACATCTCCGATTAAGACAACACATACATCGGTCTCGGATTTCAGCTGCGGGGTTAGGTTATGCGCCTCCAGAAAGTTGATCATGGTTGCTTCACCCATACCAAAGCCAACCGTCGGCACTGGTTCAACTCCAAACTTAGCCACGAGCCCATCGTATCGTCCACCACCAAACATGGACCGATTGTTCTTTGGGTCTTTGTCTTTAACTTCAAAGACAATGTCTGTGTAGTAGTCAAATCCGCGCATCAGCGTTATATCAAACTCAACATTCTTGATTCCAGCCGAGCTACACATATCCAAAAGCTGGTGCAATTCCTTAACTGAATCGTGCGCCTCAACCATATCCGGAAGCTCTGAAAGTTTAGAAATGTTTAGAAGGTCGATTATGTCCTCGGTCAAACCTTTTTCTCTTTGTGATGGAGTAACGACGGCATCAATCTTTGCGATGAAGTCACTGGCATCCATTTTATCTTTACGATCAATCAACCGAATCATTGTTTGCGATTGTGTTTCTGTAAGTCCAAGATATTCGTCCAATGCAAAGTTGATCAGTTTCCGAGAGCTAACCAAAATTTTGTACATAGAATCCTTGGCATCAAATGATCGCATAATCTCGTTGCTGACATTGATCATCTCGAAGTCTGCTGCAATATTGTCGACACCAAATAAATCAACGTTTAGTTGCCAGTGCTCTCGAAAGCGCCCTCGTTGCGCACGTTCATAACGCCACAGGTTGGGGATGCTGTACCAACGAACAGGATACTGCAGCTCTTGCCTGCGAGCTGCCACCATCCGAGAAACCGTTGGCGTCATCTCAGGTCTTATTACAACTTTCCGTCCACCACGATCCTCAAAACTGTACGTTTGCTCATTCACAATCTCTTCAGATGTTTTGGCCGTATACAACTCTAAAGGTTCGAGCAAAGGAGCGTCGTACTCTTCATACCCAAAACTTTCACACACTTTTCTCCACTGTTGAAAAATGTATTTCTGTAACCGTTTGTCTTCCGGAAAAAAATCCCGTGCGCCCTTATAGGGCTTTGTATCTAAACTCATATCATTCATTCTCCTATGGTTGGGATTTCAAAGCAAGTCTCCGCTCCGGTGTGACAAGAAGGGCCCCTAGCAATTACATCGTAAAGTACACTGTCGCCGTCGCAATCAGTATATATCCCACGTAAAATTAACTCATTACCGCTTGTTTCGCCTTTTGTCCAAATCGACGCTCTAGATCTAGACCAAAAGGTAGCTTTTCCTATCTCTAAAGTTCGTATAACAGCTTCTTGATTGGCATATGCTTGCATTCGGTATGCTCTTAACCCTTCTTCTGCCATCAATGACGAATCTAGACATACAACGGGGACTAACCCGTTTTCATCAAACTTTATTATCTCTATATTATTTAATTCTCTTAACATTATTATTCTCCGATTATATTTACAAATTAAAAACGCCGGGGTTAACCGGCGCTATTCTTTGCTTTTTTAAGACAATAGAAAACTAACCGATCACCTCCGGCGATATATGTGTATGTTGTCGATTGATTAGTTTAATCATAGATATATTGTACCTGTTATGTTTTTTGTTGTCAATGGTGGGCGAGGAGAGACAGGCACGGATCTCACTTTTCGGAACAAGTTCCTGCACGTTCGATCCTGTACGAACTCTTTTTGCTTCGCAAAAAACGAGTTCTAGTCTTTTTCACTATCAGATTGTTTCAATCGCTGATGCGATAAAAACAATCTGGTGGGCGAGGAGAGACTCGAACTCTCACACCTTGCGGCACTAGTTCCTAAGACTAGCGTGTATACCAATTTCACCACTCGCCCGAGCGTAGGTTAACAAAACCGATTTTACACTAAATTGGATGAAATTACCAGTGTTAGGCTCGCTTTAAGAATACAATTTTGGAATCGCCGTATGATTTTGACTTAACTATTTTCAATCCTTCGACTTCCTCGCTCTGACCTGGTGGCAAACTTAACACTAATGTTCCGTTTTCTGTTAGGATCTCTGCCAACTTTTCAAAAACATTGACGTTCACCTTGTCATAAGGAGGATCAGCAATGATCACATCGAACGTTCTATCCTGATTTGTTTCTAGCCAGGATGAGATATTTGCTTGTGTAAGCTTTACTTCATCTTTAATTCCTAGAGTCTCAATGTTTTTCTTAGTTGTATTTGCGCCAACTCTGTCTTTTTCAACAAAGTACACAAATTTTGCTCCACGAGACAATGCCTCAATCCCAACAGCACCACTTCCTGCGTATGCATCCAACACGTCTAAATCTGAAATATCCCCGAGAGCGTTGAATATTGCCCCACGCATTTTTTCACTCATTGGGTGTGTTTTGTTACCATGGGGTGTTTCAATTGAACGGCTCCCAAATTTTCCCGAGATAATTCTAATCATTTGGTAATCTTTGCTTTTTTAGCTGATAGGTACCAACTAAGCGCTACTGTTTTAATAATTCTTGGCATCAGCTCTTTCTTTACCTGCCGTGTTAGCTTAGCCGTCCAACCTTTTTTTATATACAGGTTGTAAAGATCCATCACAGCTATTTCTTTAGCGATCATCTCAAAATACTTGTTAACACCCATTTTTTCAATTTGTTTAAGGTCGGTTTCTGCAAGTCCAAGTTTTGTGAATTTCATTGGTGTAATAATTGTTGCTATGCCGAGCTCAAACATCATGTGAGTGGTAATCAATCCTTTTGGACCCCAGGCCTTTGTAAATTTCTTAAAAATCTCTCGCTTAGTATCTCCTGGAGGTAACCATTTTTTTCTGCGAGTATCCCTCGAGGAATTTTCTTTGCCCCAAATCTCTTCAATTTCTTTCTCATAAGGATAATGATGTGCGGGCGTTAGACCATCAACTAGTGCGTGCGCCAACCAAGCGGCTTCAAAAGCTGCTCGTTCAACATTCTGCTCTGCAAGATGCAGGGAGAGCCCTCTGGAATGTTCATTAAAATGATCGAATATTTGATCGTCATTTTTATCAAACGGATCAAAATAATGCCATGGCTCATCTTTTGACGGGCTTTTAACTTTGATCGAATCGGGACCTTTGTGACCTTCAAAATGCTGAATCTTCAGAGCTTTTGGAAATGCTTTATTATCAGATAACCTAGGCTTCAACATCTTTCTTGCTACCCGATCAATCTTTTGATGCGCTCCGATAAGAGAGCCCGACGATCGATTCAAACTGCTTCCGCTATACATTAGTTTAAGTGGTTCACTTTCTGGAGTTGCTCAACTCGCTTATGTAATCTTGGGTATTGTAACAAATCTTCTTCATCCTTGATGAACTTATCCACCTCTTTTTTTGCAGCGCTGATTAATCTGTGGTCGGAAAGCTGAACCAACCTAAGGTCAAGCTCGCCATGTTGCATTCTTCCGTATATTGCTCCTGGCCCACGAATCTCGAGATCGAGCTCACTAAGCTGAAACCCGTCACTGGATTGTTCTAATGCCCGAAGACGCCGTGACGGCGATGTACTGGAACTCATCATCAGATAACAGTAGCCCTGCTTTTCTCCCCTTCCAACACGGCCACGGAGCTGGTGAATTTGAGCCAGGCCAAATCTCTCGGGCGACTCAATAAGCATCGTCGTTGCATTCGGGATGTCAACTCCTACCTCAACCACTGTTGTAGAAACCAAAATATCAATTTTTCCTTGCTTCATCTCAAGCATCGTCTTCTCTTTATCTTCAGATTTTTGCTTACCATGCAAAATCTCAACCTTTGCCCCAGGAATAGCTTTTTGAATATTTTTTGCAGCCTCCTCTACGGATACAGCTTTGAGCATGGAGTTTGGATCAATAAGTGGACAGACGACGAAAATTTGATCACCCTCAGCAATTCGCTCTTTTAGCAATTTATAGATCTTATTTCTATCGCTAGGATCAACTAATTTTGATTTGATCGTCTTTCTGGAATTTGGCTTCTGTTTCATCCGTGTAATCTCGAGTTCGCCATAAACCGTTAAAGCCAAAGACCGAGGAATAGGTGTTGCTGTCATACTAAGCATATGTGGCATATGTTTAGCTTTCTTTAGCAATGCCTTGCGTTGATCAACGCCAAAACGGTGTTGTTCATCAACAACAGCGAGCGCTAACTTTTCCATAGACACCTTTTCTTGAATCAATGCGTGGGTACCGATAATTATTTGAGCCCTACCTTCCTCAATCGCCAACCTTGCTGCAATTTTCTGCTTAGATGACATCGAGCCGACCAACAAAACTACGCTATTTTCCATGCTAAGTGGCCTGAGGACTTCAATAAATGTTTCTGCGTGTTGTCTTGCCAAAATTTCAGTAGGTGCCATCACAGCTGTTTGATAGCCAACCTTCGCACACATAATCGTCGCCATAACTGCAACCAACGTTTTTCCCGATCCAACGTCACCTTCAATTAATCTGTTCATTGGGTGATTCTTTTCTATATCTTGATAAATTTTCCATACTGCTGATTTTTGTGAATCAGTCAATCTAAAAGGCAGCTCGGCTAGAAATTTCTTTGCTAGTTTCAGATCAAACTTTATCGGTATGGCATTTTGTTTCTTTGAATCTCTTTTCAAAACTGCATTGGCGAGCATTACATCAAAAACTTCTTCAAAACCAAGCCTAAATCTCGCCTCCTCGACGTCTTCTTTTTTCTCTGGAAAATGAATCTTCTTTAATGCCTCGTGTTTTGTCATTAGTTTTTGACGTTTTATTACGCTCTCCGGCAACGAAGTTTCAATAGTCTTCGTAGACTGGAAGCAAGCTCTTAAAGATCTTCGAAGTAATGTAGATTTAATGTCTTTTGACTGTCGATAAACCGGAACGATCCTGGCTGTATTCACTGGAAAGTCTGAAACTAGCTCGAGTGATGGATTGTTGATAGAAAGCCTTGAAGCTTTATACTCTAACTTTCCAGACAAAAAATATTCTTCTCCATGCTTAATGGATGCCTCGCGGTAAGGCTGGTTAAACCAAACAACTTTTACACTACCGGAATCATCACTAACGACAGCTTCGGTAATATGAAGACCGCCTCTTATCCATCTGCCTTTGCTTTGTTTTATGGCAACACGAATTGAGACATCGCCTGGACGAATCTTGGCAATGGGCAGTAAATTTGAATAATCTTCGTATCTATATGGGTAATAGTCTAAC
>JALYPT010000037.1 GCA_030856205.1 bacterium
GCCAAACTCAGTCAATAAACTCCATATTAAACATTCCGAATTTGATTGCCACTCGATTTTTTCCGCAAGTAGCAGCAGGGGAGTATAATTAATTTGATGATCAATTAATATCCCTATTGCACAAACAAATAGCACACGATATACTAGCGAAAATATACGACTGATTACAATTAAATTCATTCAAACTCGTGACCTACCCTCCCCTAATGATTAATGGGGATCTGATTCTTCCTGGTTTAATCATTAAATGGGTTAGTCGCGGAAAAGACCCATAGAGGCAGGTTCTTATTGCGCTTACAGTGAAGACAGCGTCTATCCTTTTAAAAAAAGCTGATACACGACAGCCAGTAATCGGCCTGACTGTCACAACCATTTAATTATTAGGAGCTTGCGCATGGCTATTACTACTAAAGTAATTCAACAATCAGTACAAGATAAAAAACTGGATTTATCCAATAAAGAATTAACAAATGGCGATATTAAGGTCATTTGTTCATTTTTAAATGAAAATCCGCAAATTACCTCCCTTGATGTGAGCTATAACCAAATCGGTGCTGAAGGCGCTAAAGCACTGGCTGCAAATACAAGCCTGACATCCCTTGATGTGAGCGTTAACCAAATCGGTGCTGAAGGCGCTAAAGCACTGGCTGCAAATACAAGCCTGACCTCCCTTGATGTGCGCTATAACAAAATCAGTGATGGAGGCGCTAAAGCACTGGCTGCGAATAGAATAGTTCTGGGGAATGCTATTTATGGCCAGAAAAAAAACCAATCAACAACCAGCATCAGCATGATGGTTTGTGACCTTCCAACAAAGACGCGTAACTGATTTTTAATTAGTTATTTTCACCTTTTTTATTATGATTCATATTCTATTCCGAGGCGAACATTGGCCTGCTCTCCGTCAATAATAGGGTATAGGTGACTATACGGGACTCTCCATTGATGTTTACTTGCTGTCAGGATGGTGACTGTTTTTTGATTCAATCGCTCAACCCTTCCGGTAATATCTTCTGCCATCTTCTCATGATAAAACCCAACAAAATCACCTACTTTGATGGTATTTTATCTAATCCATGCTCTTTTTTTGCAAAAACAAAAGCTCGGCTATCTATATTGAGCATATGATAAGGCAGGATCCAGCGCTTGTGATCTTCGATATTTTTTACCAGTACTTTTTTAAGCCGTTTTTCAAGTACGGTTGCTCGGATAAATTGATTTGTTTGTGATTCAAAGTATTCAACAACATCACCCACCTTGATTTTTTTAATGAGTGGCGGCAATCGATCGGGATTATCTAACTCATTTTCTATTGCAACAGATAAACGATAAATTTCAAATAAGCTGGCGTGCTTTAAAAATGCAACCAGCTGGTCATACTCTACAACATTACTCATGTTTAATCACCGTAACTTCTTAAATTGCATCCAGCACAGCCAATGGGTTGTGCATGATTATTTTTTTCATAACCTATTGATTTTTCTGTTTAACAGGATCAATCTACCGCAGTCTTTAGGTAACCAGGCTAATACGTGTCAAAAAAACCAGAAACAGTTGAGCTAACGCCACAGGAGCGAGATGCACTGATGCACCGCTTAACATCAAACACACTATCAGAAGACGATCGTGCACTTTTGGGGAAGTGTTTGAATTTTATGGTGTGGCTGCAAACTCAATTATCTCATGCCAAAATCAGCCTAGATAAGCTCAGAAAACTGTTTAATATTATCCCCATGATACGGGGGAAAAACAACTTAAAAAAGACTTAACCGCCAGCGAAGGTGTAAAAATGGCGGTAGAGCTCCCTGAGCCAGAACCTAACAACAAAGAATGCCAACCTAAAAAACGAACACGTACAGGTGGTCGCCTTGGTGCTGCCGACTATAATGCTGATGAAACTATTTCACTAGCTGTCGATACTCATCACGTGGGTGGTCATTGCGACTGTGGTGGTCGACTCTATGTCTATGGTGAATCGGCGGTTATCCGTATTACTGGTCAAAGTATTGCTAAAGTTACTCAGTTAAACTGTGAACAATTACGCTGCAATGGGTGCGGTGATATTATAACAGCACGACTTCCTGCAGAGTTTCATTTTGATAAATACAGTGCGTCATTTAAAGCGGTACTTTCCATGCAAAAATACTACTTGGGCACGCCTTTTCATGCATTGGAGCGCTTGCAAGCCGTATTAAAGAAGCCATTACCCGATGCCACCCAATGGATGCTTTGTGAACAAGTAGCTGATTGCGTCTACCCAGTACTTGGTGTTTTGGAGTGGATGTTGGCATCGGGCTCCCTGATTTCCTACGATGATACGCGCGTTCGAATTTTATCGCATTTAAAAACTGTTTTGAGTAATCCAGACACTAAGCGGCGTGGCTGTTATACCACAGCGGTGTTAGGTAGCTACCAAAATCACCCCATTAGCTTATTTTACTCATCGCCTAAGCATGCTGGTGAAAATATGGCGACTATTTTAGCGAAACGCGATGACCAGTTGACACCTATTAAAACCATGAGCGATGCCCTGGCTGCGAATCTGACACACCAGTTTAAAGTCATTATTTGCCATTGCCTGGCTCATGGGTTGCGTAAATTTCGTGAGATTGAGCATGTATTCCCTAATGAATGCCAGTTTGTATTACATACCCTTCGTCAAGTCTATGCTTTTGATGGGGATACTTTGGCTTTGAGCGAAGAAGAGCGCTTAATGTATCACCAAAAACATAGCCTGCCGTTGATGGATGCACTCTATGCTTGGCTCAACCGGCAATTTACAGACAAGCTCATTGAGCCCAACTCACACATGGGGCAAACCATTAATTACATGCTAAAACACTGGCATGCTTTGACGCAGTTTATGCGAGTTCCAGGGGCTCCCTTAGATAACAACCACGTAGAACGCGCATTGAAATTACCAATTCGCACGCGTAAAACGGCGATGTTTTATAAGTCTGAACATGGCGCTTACGTTGCGGGTCTCTTGATGAGTTTGATTCAAACGACCATTGATAATAAAGAAAATCCTGTTGAGTATTTAACTGCATTACAAGAAAATAAATCACGGGTCTTCAAAGAGCCGGCCTTATGGTTGCCATGGAACTTTAAACTCCAACTGGTATCAGCCACTTCCAACGCCATTGCAGCCTAAAGGGATGCGGCGCCAATCTTTTGGAAGTGCTGCATGAGTTGGATTGCCTTGGGCCAGCAATAGGATTAACTCGGATGCCTTTATAGTAACTGCGGTTTCTTTTGATACTGGCCACCAGGCTAGCCGTCCTTTTGAAAAGCGTTTCTGACATAGCCAAAAACCACTGCCATCATAAACCAGTAATTTGACCGAGGTACTAGCTTTGTTGCGAAACGCAAATACAGCACCCGAGAAGGGATCTTGATTTAATGCTGTTCGGCATAGTCCTGCCAGACCATCCAAACCCCTTCTAAAATCAGCAGGCGTAGTGGCTAACAATAATCGTTGGTGCGGCGTAATCTGCAGCATGGCTTATCTACCCAAAAAAAGATACAAGGACTCTAATGCAAATGATGACGTTACCTGCTCAATGGAGAGCGATGTACCGTCATTACGGCCAATTTTAATAGTCAGAGTAGACGCTACATGAACTTGATCTGGCATAACCGGCACTGATAGCTCAACGAACTTCATCTCAGTACAGTCCACTGAGTTGTTTTGCTGTATACAAGGCACTGTCATTGGCGCACGTCTATCCAACTGTTCTTTTGTAATAGAAAGTGCCACCTCTATCTTTCGTCTTGGATAATAAGGTTCAATAATTCGCACCAACTCCCATAAATGCTCAGGAGTAATACCTCTCGTATAGGATTTTGATTCGCGCCAGGCTTTAAACTCTAGCGCGACTTGGTCTAGTGTTCGGTGGGGGATGACTTTGCTCATTGGAGCCCTCTTTATATTAATTTAGGGCTTGTAATATAACTAAGGTAAGTAGGTTCCGTTGAGCGCTTTTACTGGAAGGTCACTATCATTCACTCTGCCAAAGCGCTGAATTAACGTCACAGCTGCCGTTTTTGCCCCTTTATGAGTAAACCCTGCTTTCTTAATCAAATAACTGCTAATGGCTCGAGTCACAATTCCAAGTGACTTTCCTAAAGCCGCAGGTTCACTTGCAAACAACCAGCGCATAGGAAAGGGGATACTTAGAACCCATTGACGAATTAGCCTTAATGGAAGTACTTCATCAACCAACAAGGCAGCGCACTCTAC
>JALYPT010000039.1 GCA_030856205.1 bacterium
CTCCTGGCACTCCTGGCACTACTGGCACTACTGGCACTCCTGGCAAAATCCTTATCGAATATATCTATTGCCCATTTAATTTTTTGTGGTCTTGGTAAGGCAAATAAATCGTAAGTTTTCAAAAGTATTTCAACTGCTTTTTTCTTGTGAAGGGTAAAGTTTTTACGCTCCACATTTCTACATTGACGATCAATAAGGTCTTGAGTTTTTTGAGAATAATCCATCTTAATCCTTTACCTGAATTAAAGTATTTTCTACATAATCGAATTCACACTCTTGTAAGACAACATAATTACCAGCTGGAAAGATAATAGTTCCATGCTCAGGATGAATTAACTTAGCTTTTCCTTTAACTGAGAATTTAGTTCTATCCCCAACTATTACAGAATCAGTCTCTGCAACTAAAATATGATGATGACCAGTCACTTCACCTTCAGCGATAGTAAGTTGTTTGAGGTCTTTACCTGCAACTACATCAGTATTTTGTTTAAAAAGAATGTCTCCTTGTCTGATGATCATATTTTTCCTTCTGCCTGCTCGGCATATATTTCTAAATCTTTAGCTTCTCTAGCTAATATCTCAATGATGGTGGCTAGGGTCATCCGAGTGCCTCCACAGCTTCATCTACTAATGAATCTTCATATTCTTGATCAATTGGTTGAGCTTGTCGTTTTTTACCGTTGCAGTAAGAACCATCTTGCAATCTATGACTCCACCACTCACCTTTTGCGTTCTCATAATGTTTCATTGTTACGCTGTGAACAGGACATAATGCCGTTATCTGTTTAACTGCTTTTTGTGCAAGGACAGAAACTTGTTGTGAAGACTTAGCCATTTCATCTACAGAAGCTAAAGAATCAACAACACCAATTCCCATCATTGCTAATGCCCGGCCAACTGCTGAAGTCTCACAATTCTCTAATGCTGATGTGCTGTTTATCTGTCCATCTCCAACTACTGCCTGCGAGTAACCCGTAAAGTATCGTTCTGGCATGCTTGCATCAGGTGTAACCTTTGCTTTGACAACCACTCGTTCTGCGGTTGGCTCGGATACCAATTGAGTTTGAATACTCCCGTTTGGGTATTCGTTGTTAAAAGCAACAACTCTATCCTTAACCAAAACGTATTCTTTACCTTTAATGTTTATTGTTTTTAATTCATTCATAAGGTTCCTGATGCTGTATTAAAATCATTCACAGCTCCACCTAGTTCTTGTACTAATTCTCCTGCTATATCTGGAGTCATTATTGCTGTGAAAATCATTTCGTTATCTAGTTTTCTGTAAACTGATAAGTCTTGACCGTCATACTCAATGATGAATTTACCCTGCGTTTCTATTGTTAGTTTTTTCATATACTTATATTCCAATTCCTACTACCTAATTCTTCTAAAGCTGAATCTACTTGTGCCTGTTCCCAAGCTTCTTGCGCTTTATCCTCAAGCTCTCTAATTGCCTCATAATCAAGGGCATCATTAAGCTTTCGGAATACTGTGTGATCCTGACATTCAAGGGCAACTTGAGCGTCCTGATGTGCTTCACAAGCAGTACAGTCTTGTGTTATAGTGTGCATATTGTTCCTTTCGACCTCTTATTGCTTCTCACGGCTAGGAGGTCGGTTAACTTATTACTGATTGATCATTTCGGTTACTTGGCACTGATTCGTATATTCATCAAAGTTAAATACTGTATCTGTTGACTTAGTAGTAATATTTTCTGTAATAGTGTGTTTGCGTTGTAAAAATCTCTTTCGTTTGTTTTGACACACTAAACATCGTGGTGAGCTACCATGAGCAGATTTTCGACAAGCGATACATTTTCTTTTCATTAGTTCCATTCCTTCATGCTTTTTACTTTTGCCTCGTAATTCGGATCGGTTGCATACATATTATTTTTAGAGTTGACTTTCAGAGCATGTAGTAAGGCTTCTGGGTTTTCGCGTTGTGCCCAAGCTTCTGGGAAGTTTTTACGAATCAGTAACATGTATTGAATGACACACTGCTCAGCATTTTCATACGAATAGGCTAAATTAGGATCATGGTCAAAAGCTCCAATACCTAAGTAATTATTTCTGTCTTTTGCAAAATGACTGGTACCTCGAGCAGACTCTAAAGCACCTTGAGATAAGACAACATTCTTAGGAAAGTTATAGATGGGTGCAACTTTATCTACTGCAGCGACAAACTCTTCCCATCCTTCTGATGGGACTGAGGGGGCAGACACCTGTTGATCCTGTCCAGCCACCGCTGAATCAACATATATAGCATCTACCCCCTCGGAGGCTTGGACAGACATCTGAGCAAAATTAGGACTTAACCATTTTTTAATAGCAGGAACTTCCTGTGAAAGATTGAATAATGGATTTAAAAAGTAGCAAGCCAACGTAAGACCAGCGATAACTCCAACAGTAGTGCGCAAATGAGCGAGCTTTTGAGTAGGTGGTAATCCATAAGAGTATTCCTTTTTAAAAGTTACAAGATTGAATCTTTGAACTCTTCTCATTGATTTATTTGACATATACCCCCATCTTTTGTGTCAATTGAGTAACCCATTGACGCGTAACTTTCTTACCTGTTTTCACAAAATATTCACGAGCAATTAAGGTGTAGTTTATTTTTCGACCAGTACTGACAGAATCAAGAATCATCTTGCGTAATACAGAATTAGGTGTAACTGCTGTCGTTGGTGGATTGATTAAATCTGATACACATTGAGTGTGTATGGATGTGCTATAATTTGCTGTTTTTGACATAAAAAAAGACCTGTTTCTGTAAACAAGTCTCTTTCTATGAAAATCGGATTTGGTTGTGATCCCCCGTAAGGATCATAACCTTGTTGATTCTCTTTGAGAAGTGTTTACGCTTTTAATAGTACTATAAAGGCTAGATACTTGCAATAGGCAGTTTCCTCAAGTTCTAAAAGCGTAGTTCATACGCATTGACCGAACAAATCCCGAAGTATAAGATGGGATCGGATATGGATGCTTTATTTAAGCAATATCTACGAAGGAAGGGATTAGTTGAGCGATCAATTAATCAACATTTGCGACGTCTAGTAAGAGTACTACCGTATGATGTCGATACATTCACAGAATTTGTCTCAAATTTAGAGCCTGCAAATTCTAACAAGTTTTGCCAGACAGCTAAACACTGGTGTGATTTTAAGAAAATCCCCTATGATACAGAGGTTTTTAAATGTCTTGCCGAGAAAAGCAAAAAGAGACCCACCTTTTCTGACGATCAGATACTTGCGTTTCTGTCCATCCAAACTAAATACACCCCGTTTTGGTACATCCTAGCCTTTCATGGTTGTAGACCAGGTGAAGCACGCGCCCTCTGTCAAGAAGACATTGATCTATCAAGTAAAACTATTACTATTTCTCAGAGTAAAACAGGTAAGGGAAGAGTAATTGCGATCAATCCAATGGCGTTCACTGTGGTGAGTGACTATTTAAAAATTGCTGGGGATAAACTTTTTCCCGTTTCAGATACTACTATGTATAAAGATTTTAAGATGAGAATTAAGAAGATGGGGCTTACAAAATCTGTTAGTCCGTATTCTTTTCGTCACTCATTGGCTACTCGGTTATTGATGGAGGATGCATCGCTTTTTGCCGTGCAAGATATCTTAGGGCACAGCGATCCTAAAACCACTCGTGTGTATTATCACGGAAACTTAAAAGCCCAAACAAAGGCATTTCGTAAAGATACAATTTTAAGGTCGGTTAATTTACAGGAAGCTGTTCAAGACACTTGGGAAGAATTGCGATCAAAATTACAAGATATGAAGGTAAATCCTATTAAAGTCTCTCTTCTGGAAAAAACATTGTGGGATTGTATTGAGTCAAACTAGTATTGAAACTGGTAATTATTGACTTTACTTCGTTTGTGGAGTACTTTTAATATACTGTCCATCCAACCGCTCTTATCCATTATGCATGGGTAAGGGTTTTTTTGTATCTGAAGGAATTATGATCACATTTTTAGCGGAGATTATTGAGGTAAAAGTTAAGAAGCTTGTATCTGGTGATAAAGAGTATCAGGTGCGTATAGTCAGTGGTGAGCCACAAGCAATTCAGTTAGATGAGTTTGTGGGTGCGGATAGAGTAGTAAAGATTAGTATTGGAGAAGAATGAAAAAATCCGCACTAACCCCAGTCGAGAGTAAGCAAAGGGGTCAACTTTCTTCGATGGCTATTAGAGAACGCTTGAGAGCAGCGACTCCGCAAGCTATTGAAAGACTTATTGAACTAATGCATTCTAAGAATCCTAGCGTGGCTCTTGGAGCGGTAAAGGTATGCTTGGATAAGGTAGTCCCTTCAATGACTGAGAATATGTTAGTTGGTAAGGATGGTGAGGATCTAAGGAACCTAATTAATGTCGTTATTCAACCTAAGTCAGTGGCAGAGTGATGTGTGGCAAAATACTACTCGCTACAGTGTAATTAACTGTGGTAGGCGGTCTGGTAAGTCAACTCTTGCGGTGTATAAACTTCTTGAGTTTGCCACGAAAAATCCTCAAAAGATCGTCTGGTATATAGCCCCAACGTACAAACAAGCTAAATCTATTATGTGGTCAATGTTGACCGAGGTAGTACCACCGGAAGCCATCACTAAAAAGAACGAAACGGAGTTGTCCATACGCCTCAAAAACGGCTCAGAGATATATCTCAAGGGTGCTGACAATCCAGATTCACTACGCGGTGTCAGAATAGACTTTGCAATCTTTGACGAGGTTGCTTTCTTCGAGAAGTGGCTTGAGGTTTGGAAAGTAATTAGACCAACGCTTATGGATTCACAAGCAAATGTCTGGTTTATTTCTACCCCAAATGGTTTTAATCACTTTAAAGACTTATCAGAGAGAACGGGCGAAGATTGGAAATATTTCCATTTCACCACCTACGACAATCCCCATATTTCTGTTTTCGAAATTGAACAATCCAAGTTAGAGATGGATGAAGACTCATTTGCTCAAGAGATGATGGGAGAGTTCAGGAAGATGTCTGGTTTGATTTATAAGGAGTTTGACCGTACTACTCACATGGTAGACGTTCCAGCAATCACTAATTGGACAATTACAAGGGCATTGGATTTTGGTTTCGCTCATAAAACAGCACTTATATACTTTGCTATTAACTCAACTGGCAGCGAAATATACGGCTTTGATGGCTTGTATGAGTCTCGCTTTGTCTCCAAAGATATTAGTGATGCTATTAAGATTAAAGATGCTGGCAGACACATTACCAACCCTATAGCAGATAGCGAATCACCCTTGCAAATCGAGGAGCTTTCCCGTGAGAACGTGATGTTTAGGCCCATTAAAAAGGATAAAGACTCAGTGGTAACAGGAATTAAGAAAGTGGCGTCACTGCTGCGAGTAAGAGCTGATACTGGTAAGCCCACACTCATGTTCAGCAAATCACTTACTTGGATAGCTGACGAATTTGAAAAATATCGGTGGATAGAAAACACATCGTCTGATGTCATAAGAGAAGTGCCGAGAAAACGTGACGATGACGCGATGGATTGTATTAGGTATTTCGCTATGAGCTACCGTACAGAGCAACAGCCACTCACCTCAACGTATAAAAAAGATAAATGGAGGATCGGTTAATGCCTAACCAACCTGCCCGGCTGGATGATCCACTCAGAGGACTTAAAACCGGTAAGTGGTCCAAATATGGTGGTGCTATATCTGGACTCAAGAAAGAACGTATAGAAGACTTGTGGTTCTGTCAGATTTGTGGCTGTGAAATTCCTCAAGAGATCAAGCCATTCTTATTCGAGATCTATCCCGGAGATTATATACGAATCTGCCCACCCTGCACTCACACTGCTTCACAAACAAAACAAACCGTCACCATTGAAACCATAATTAGAATTGTGCGCATAGATCGTGATTGATAACCTCAAACACACTGGTATATACCGTTTGCATGGCTGAAAGAAAATACAAGAAACGCAAAACCCCACAATCACAGACTCCTATTCTTCAAGAAGTCCAAACTCACTACACCGACTGGACTGAAGATCGTGACATTAGAATGACTCGAGAAAATGGCTGGAATGATGTTTTAGATGCTTACTTTGGTAGGTTACCTGAGAACTGGCCATACCTCTCTCAAGTTGTTGACCCAGTGCTTCGTACCACAATCGTTGAAAAGAAAGCGCGACTAACTAACTCTAAGTTGCGTGGTCGTTTAGTTCCTCGTGAAGGGGCGGATATTATTGGAGCAAGAATAAACAACGCATTACTTGACTTCCAATGGGATAACGCCAAGGATGGTGGATCAATGAATCACAAGTGGGGACTGATGGATCAGGACACCCGGTTATTCGCCTCATGCTTTGGGTTGGTTACTTGGAAGTACTGTGAATACATAGACGAAAATGGTAAGAAGAAGGTAACCTTTAATGGAAATGAGTTTAAATATCTAGATGTCCGCAACGTAGGACTGACCCATGGTGATAATGTACGGAATGCGAAGTGGATTCAAGTGAGTGAGTGGCTTACTTTTGAAGAACTAGAGCAAGAGAACCAAGTACCTGGAGAACCTAAATACCCTGGTCTTGCGGAGTTAAAGGAAACATTAGTAGAAAACTCACAAGATCGTAGAGATGGAAACTACACCTCGAGAATCAAGTCACTTAAGGGCTTAACTGATAGACTTGGTGATGATGAGGCTTTTCCGGTTGTTGAGGTTGTAACTGAGTATCGTCCAGAACGTTGGATTACTTTCTCACCAAAACACAACGTCTTACTTCGTGACATTCCAAACCCATACAAACACGGCAAGATTCCTGTTGTTCAACTAAAGTATTTTTCTCTTTCCGATGATCCACTTGGAGAGTCAGAGGTTGAGTCTGTTCTACCACTGTGGAGGGGCATACAAGCGACTATCAACGGCTTCCTAGACACAATGAACATCCACATGAAGCCACCACTTAAGATCTTAGAGGGACTGGCACGTATGGAAACTATCGAATTCGGTCCAGAAGCACAATGGATAATCAATCAAGAGAACGCTGTTACCGAGCATGTGGGATCAGGTGAGCCTCTTAGATACTTCCAGACTACTTACTCAGCGCTTAAATCTGCCTTCAGTACAGCTATGGGGGACTCTAGCCAAGGTGTTGGGAGTGTTGACCCATTTAATCCAGATAAGACCGCTACTGAGATTAAAAAGACAGAAAAACAGCAAAATGTACGTGATCAGGATAACCAAAATGCACTATCTGATGCGTTGGTGGACATGATGGATATGTGGCTCTCCAACAACCAGCAGTTTCTTTTCGCAAATCCAGATATGCATGAGTATGTGATTAAGATTATCGGAGAGAAAGACTTTGCATTCTTCAAGCAGGCAGGACTTGATGAAATGATGTTAGATCATGAAGCTACTCAGACTATAGCGGATGCAATCCTTGCCCAAGATGGTGATGTCAATGATTTACAGATGCAAGAGTTGATGAATGCGGGGTACACACCCAAGTATCCAGTTGTGGAGAATCCAGAAGAGAAAGACATTGACAAACTGAAGATCAAACCTAAGATGAAGATTGATGAAACGGGTACAGAGGCTGAGCTAAGCATGATACCTGAGGACATGAATGGAACATTTAATTATGTGCCTGATGTTAAATCTATGGGTGCTGGAGCTGACGCGGAGATGCAACAAGCTCGAAGAGACGCTACTGAGTTACTATTCAATAACCAGAATGTTATCCAGTTACTAGCTCAAGAAGGGAAAAAACCAAATGCAACAGAAATCCTCACAGAGATCTTTGAATCAAGTGGCACGAGAGATGCAAGCAGATTCTTCTCAGATATTGCGCCTGGAGGCGTTCAGCCAGGATCTAATCAAACAGCAGGCACTCAACCGCCTCTGGCTCAACCAGGATCTCCAACAGGTGCTACTCCCCCTTTTGACCCAAGCCAACAAATGGCTGGACCCCCAATCGTTTAAGGATGATGTTGAGTTTCAAAGAGCATATAACGTAATGTGGGCTCGTGCTAAAGCCTTTGAGGAACTCACAACTTTACTCTCAGGCTCTGAGGGTAGGATGCGAGACCTGCAAAAAAGAATAGAACAGGAAAAACTAAAACATGTCTGAAGATACTCCACCACTCCACACAACCTACGAACCCTACGCTAATGAATCATCACAGCGAGTTGAGTTACATTTCCCTAAGTGTCAGCATGAGTTGTATCTAGTTTCATCTACTCAAGCTCGGTGTAGAAAGTGTCCAGTTGGATACCAAGGAATTGGAATACTGAAACTCGTACAAGCTTCCCAGACTTAATTTGCCCCTTTCTAACCTCAATTAACTTTATTTATAAGATAATTATTATGGCAAACTATCCTACAGCTGGCTCTTCAATGTTATCTACCTGGAACACTAATAGACAACCAGTCAATCAATCTACTCAACAATTTGCTATGCCCGGTGGCGCACCTAATTACTCTCCAGCACCTGCACCTGCACCTTACTTACAGCCTGGTGGTGCTCCTGCACCTTACTTACAGCCTGGTGGTGCTCCTGGTGGCTCGGTTCTCGGTGCATCAACTGGTGGTGGTGGAGGTAATACTGGTGGTGGTCGATCAAATCCAAGCCCAGTATCAAATCCCTATGACAATATTCGTCCCCCACAAGGACCATCTCAAGGAGAGATAGACTCACAATTCAATCCTATTCTTGATGTATATAATCAAGCAGAGGGAAACTTACGCGGACAATTACCAGGACTTATTGGTGAAGCAGAGGCACAAGCTCAAGCATCTCGTGGGTTGCTTGGCAATCAGAGAACTGGTGCAAACGAATTACTAAGTGGTCAACAACAACAAACATTCCAGTCCCAACAAGCTCAAACCGGACAGCAACGCCAAACCTTACAGGAATTACAATCTGCCAATCAGCAACGCTTTGGTGGTTCATCTAGTGCAGGACAAGCTGCTGGTGAGTTGCAAGGGAGAGAGTTCCAAAAGAACACCTTTCAAATTGGTCAACAAGCACAACAAGCTATGCAACAAATCAATCAGCAACGTCAGGTTGTAGAGAGAGAGTTTCAGCAAGGAATACAACAGTTAGAAGTGAATAAGCAACAAGCTGTTAACCAAATTCAAAGAACATTCCAGGATAAGTTACTCGAGATTAATGGTCGGCGTGGTAAGACTGAATCAGATAGAGCATCAGCACGTATGGATGCATTACAAGAATTACGCAACGCAGCATATCAAATTGATGTCTCAAGAGCACAGTTCCAATCACAACTACAGATGCAAGCACGACAAAATTCAGCAAGCCTAGATAATCAAGCACAACAATTCTTAGGTGCAACTGATCAGGGACGGCAAGCAGTAGATACATACGCGTCAGCTCCACAAAGTGCTATTCCTGAAGTTACTAACTCTGGACAACCAGGTGCTCAGCAGATGACTGGACAGATCAGAAGACCAGAAGATTTGTATGGAAGCATTATGGGTTCTAGTGCAACAGACCCTAGATTCCAAAACTTTCAGCCACAGTTCTCTAGGTAATTGATAACCTCAAACTAAATCCTTTATACCAGCTACATGGCAGTTAAAGACTTAGTTCAACAAGCAAAAAATTCCCGATTAGGCAAAGTGATAAGTACTATTACTTCTGGCGTGCGTACAGTTGCCCAACCCTACGCACAATCATTTAGTCAAAGTGCTCAACAAATGGGTAGTGGAGTCGGTGGTGCTATTCGTGCGCCTATTGATATGTACTTCAACAATAAAAATGCACAGATTGATAATCGTGTTGCAGACACACTTCGTTCCCAACAACAAGGATTCATGAACCAGGGTAATTTTGCTGCTGCTAGAAATAGGTCTCAGCTTATTGCAGGAACTCAAGAACGCATCGCTAGTAGGCAAGTTGGTATGGGTCAGCAAATGAATAAGGACAGGACTGATGCAGCACTTGGAACAGCAGGTACAGCTCTACAACTCTTTGGCGCGAAAGGTATTGGTGTGGGAGGTTTTGCAGGTGCCACAGCGGTCACTGGTGGTCTGGGGTATGGAATAACTAGAGCTATGGGTGGATCAAATGATGAGGCTTTGGCAGCCGCTGGTAGTGGAGCTGGTAAAGCACTGCAATATAGAGGTATCAATAAGATAAGCGACAAGTTTTTCACTAATCCATTAATGCGCGGGGTTGGGCAGCAAGGCAATATGTCTGTTCGTGTTGGCTTTGGTGCAGGGGTTAATGCTTTAGCTAATATTGGTGAAGATCAAGTCTTAACTAGAGTGAACGAGGGTCGCGCACCAACTGGTCAAGAGATAGCTCAGAGTGGTGCAGTAGGTGCAGTCATGGGTGGATTCTCTCAAGGTGTATCTACTCGACAGTACACGAAACAAATAGAAGATAACCAGAGGCAGTTGGTCGATTTGGCGAATAAAGCGGTAAAAGATAATAAAGCTGGCAAAGCCCTTAAAAAGTCTATCACTGACTACATGAAAAACTTTGACGAACCCGTATCTAAGTTAAAAAGGAAGATAGGCATACAACCAGCAAGTGTTATTGATCGGATGTATAACGATCTTAAAAAGACGGGTAAGATTGCACAAGCTGACATAGCAGATGTACGTAAGTTCTGGGGAAGCTACACATCATCCCCTAAACTCGCTTACCACATGACTAATGAGGAGATTGTTACTGATCTATATAGACACGCTCGAGGTACTTTAAGTCAAGGTGGCTTTGTTGGAAAGCTTGATAACACTGGAAAGTTAAATCCAGACTCAGACCCACTCATGGCAGAACCGGTAAAACCTGTGATTGCCGATAGCAGTTTATTTCTAAGACCAGGACAAAATCCAATAGGTGAGAATAATAATTCTGACAGTGTAGCAAGAGAAAGATTTGACATACCCAAGCTTAAGAAAATCAGTTTTGGTGGTTCTGACCGAGATGTTTATGATCTTGGCGATAAAGTTCTAAAGGTAGCTAAGACCGCAAGGGGTTTGGCACAAAATAGTTCTGAGGGTGAACGTTTCGCACCAGTGCCAAAATCGTTTGAAGCGGGAAAAAACTATGTTGTTGTTGAGAAAGTTAGCAAGCCAGATGCTGCTACAAAAAAACTTGTCAAAGACCTAAATGAGGCGAAAGACTTTAATAGTAGAACTCCTGCGGTAGATATGATTAATAAAGTAGCTAGCAAATATATTGATTCTGGAGACCCAAAACTAGAAGAAATCGGTAGTGCCGTCCAAGACTTAAATAATTATGAAGTGATGCTTAATGATCTGACAGCTATAAGAAACTGGGGAACAGATGCGGATGGCATGCCCTCACTACTAGATGCTGGTAGCTTAAATACAAGAGTTATTGATGATTACAAGGGAGTCAAAAATTTAGATGACCCTGAATTTAGAGATGCATATAACCAGAGCAAGCAAGCAAAAAAGAAATTTGGTGATATGGATAACAACACCATGTATGGTGCTGCTGCTGGAATGGAAACCTACCAAGATGAGGAAGGTAACTGGCAAGTACGATTTAACCCAGCTAAAGCAGCTATGGGAATTGGTGTAATGGGTGGAGTTAAAGCGATTAAAAACGGTAACCTACAATTTGACGGTAACTATCAGCGAGGAGATATTAAAACACTACAGACCAGACTTGATGACATCCTCGGTACTAAATCATTTAATTTTTCTGGCAAGTGGCAAGCAGAATTACCTGCAAGACAACTAGCAGTCAGACAAATTGAAAGCTACGCAGAGCAAGGTGATGCAGATGCGATTAAATACTTGAGTGAAATAAGGTCTATTGAAGATCAATTAGCAAATGCACAGATTGCAAGAACTCAACCTAAAGGTACTTCTCAACCAGGTATCCAAGAAGGTACGCCATTAGAAACCAAAATAACTTCTCCATTAGATAATGCTAGCGGTATTCGATCCCTTGATCAAGGGGCATTGCCTGGCCAAAAATTAGCCAGTACGCAAGAACTCCCCCAACGAACACCCAACCAAATGCCAAAAGGGCAATCAACCAATGAACCCGCTTTGCAGATGGATACTGTTCAGTTTGAAAGATTGCCATTAGAGGCGCAAAAACAATTAGAAACCAAAAAAGCGTTTTTACAAGGTCAATCACAACCATATTTTAACACAAAAAATTACAGGGTTAATAAAGAAAGTAAAAACCTTATAAAAACTACTGTGAGTGAGGTTAAGCCTGCAATTGAGAAACTGGTTGGTAAAAAACTGACAAATAATGAAGTAATAGAGAAGGCAAACATAACTTCAAAGCTCTTAAACACTGCCGTTAGTAGAGATCAAACAGAGGCTTGGGAAGCTGCATTACTCAAAACAAGACAAAAACTATCATCTCTATCTGAGTCAGGAGTCGTTGATCAAGAGTACATTGACACATTAATCAATATTAAGTCTTTAGGAACAGATATTGGTCGAAAACTTCAATCGTTTGGTATCGGTGCTGATCCTCAAATGGTTACTTCTAAACAGGCTATTCTTGAAGCAGTCACTAAAGTTGAAACAGATACAAATAAAGTACTTAAAGCTGCTCAAGGTGTTGATTTTAATGATCTAAAGCAAGCAACGGAATTCTATAGAAAGTTTGTTAAACCTAACTTAGAAGAAAAACTTGATTTACTTCGCTACAACTCAATGCTTTCAAGTCCAAATACACACATAAATAATGCGTTTTCTAACTTTCAAGGTACGGGTATTATTGCTCCATTGGAAAAGACAATAGCGGGTGGTGTTGATGCTATAAGAGCCATATTTAATAGACAACCAAGAACACGGTTTGCGGGTGAAGGCGTGGCATACGCCAAAGGATATTATTCAAACCTAGATAAGGCGATGACTGCTTTTACAGATGTGATGAGGGGTAAATCACTTACAAACGCACCTGACATGAGAAATATTCCCTTATACCCAGATGGAAGAGGTGCAAAATACGAAAAAATTCTGTCATTCCCGATGAAGGTTCTCGAAGCAACTGACCAACTATTCACTGCTCTTACGGAGGCAGGATCGAAGGCTTCTCTTAACTATAGATTGCAAAATGGTGTTTCAAAAGGAATGAACATTGAATCATTAGCTAGAGATGAAGCGGCTCGTAGGTTATTTAGATCAGATCTAGGAGATAACAATGGGAGTTTGGCTTTGAATGCCATAGATATTATTGCTAATAAAGTGCAGTCTTTGAAAGGGAGCGAAAATCTTATTGTTAGAACAATAGCAAAATATAGTCTTCCGTTTTTAAGAACACCTACCAACGTACTAAAGCAGGCAGTTGAATATACACCATTTGGCGTATTTGCACTTCCAGGATCAAAAGATAAAACTGATCAAGTTGCAAAAATTTTACTTGGTGGTTCCATTGGTGCGGGATTAGCTACGCTAGTAGGTGGAGATAGATTAACTTGGGCTGAACCGACTGGAGTAAAACAAAAACAAGCATTTAAAGCTGCTGGTTTACAAGCATATTCTGTGAAAATAGGAAATAACTGGGTATCTTACTCAAAACTACATCCAGCAATTTCATTTAATTTTGCCTTTGTAGCAGCTATTAGAAATGCAGAAGAAAACAAAACTTTAGATGATGGTCAAATTGAAACATTATTACAAGGCGCAGCAAAATGGGTAAACTTCTTTGCTGATCAATCCTACATGAAGAATATTGGTGATATAGTCTCAGCAACAAAGGGAGATGTAGAAGGAATGGCAAAAATTCCATCTAATTATACACAACAATTTGTTCCGTTTAGAGCCTTAATGGGATGGGTTTCACGACTCACTGACCCTTATCAAAGACAAGTGGACCCTGATGGTTCATTCTTAGAAAAACAATTAGGATATCTAGCTACACAAATACCCGGCTTATCACAATCTGTACCAGCTCGATTAGATCAATTTGGCAACCCTATACCTAACCAAAATAGAGGGTTAAATGCTATTAGTCCACTGAGAGTTACTACTGAAAATCCTGTTGCTAAAGAAGATTATGATTTTATCAAAGAAAAAGCTAAATTAGAAAAAGAAAAACGATATTTAAAAACTCAACTAAAAAATGAAGTACAGGAAAATGTCACTGCCCCCAAAGTAGGCGCGTCTGACAGTGAGTACATTCAAGGCACTGGATTGAGGAAATTGACTGATGCTGAAAAGGATCGAGTTGATACGTATTTAGAATTTGGCAAAGCTGTCACTAGAGAACAATTAGAAAATAAATATTTAGGTGACTTAAGTACTTTACCTTCTAGTAATAGATATCAGACTTCCATAAGAAAGAAAGACTTTTTAGCAAAACTCTCAACGATTGAAAATGATGAAAAGCTATCTGAAGAACAAAAGACTGTTCTCAAAGTAAGAATTGCTAGTGAACTAAAACTAAAAGTCAATGACCTTGAAAACTACGTTATTGCGAGTGGGACTAATGATGAGAAGACGCTACACGCCTACGACCAGATCGACAAATCAAAATCCTTTGACGACACAATGCGCTACCTAGTCAATGGTAGAAAACCAATTAATGGAAAGATGCTCGTCTCTGATGGAGTTATTGATAACTTGGTTGCTGATGGAGTCATCCCCTACGCACTTGGCAAAGATATTAAAGAAATTGATTTAAATGAAGATGGTAGTCGTAAAGGTAAGATAAAAGCACGAAGTAGTCGACGAAGCAGGGGTGGACGAAGTAGTGGACGAAGCAGTAAAAAATCTAACACAGCCCAGCTAAAAGCCTTTAATGATCTAGGTGAAGACCTCAAGAAGATCAAGATCGGTACTTCCAAAATCAGAACCACACAAAGCGAACGAATTAATACTAAAGGACTAACTTTTTCAGGAGCCTGACATACTCCCACGGCTAAAGCCAGTGGGTTTTCCCGCTTTTTGTCATAATAGTGCTAATTGATAACCTGAGTTCATCACTTCTATAACAGTACCATGTCTCAATTGAATGAACTTGAATATTCAGCCCTTGCCACACAAACTGGTGTATCTGGAATTACTCTTAATGAACAGAGAGTGAAGTTCTATGACTCTCAGACAGGCAGAAACGGCTCTAATCCACTACGAGCTGAGATTAGTTACTTGCAACTTAAAACGAGTCTCACAACTTCAAATGTAGAAACGTTGTGGAGGACTTACTTGATTAATTCAGGAGTTGGTAATAATCCCAGTTTGAACGATATGAAGAGACATTTTTGGGCTAATGTTGGATACGGATCATTATCAAGTTACATCAAATCCCTCTCTGGCTTAGTCGCATACTATCCACTTGATGAAACCTCAGGAAACGCAATCAATCAAGCACCTGCTACCTTAGGTACTTTAAACGGTACTGTCTCAGGTGCAACTCAGGGTGTGGCTGGACAATCGGGGAAAGCATATAGTTTTGATGGGGTGAATGATAAGATAGAAATACCATTCACACGAACAGATTCTGAGGGGACGTTATTAGCTTTGATTAAACCAACTTCATTACAAGAGTCTGTTGTAGTAAATATCCTACAGCAAGCCACGAACGATCAGATATTACGTATAACGTTAGGTATCGGTGGTAGTTTGGGTATTTTATTAAAATCCTCTGTTGATTTTTATAGAGCAACTGGCGGAACGTATGCAGCTAACAACTGGTATTTAATTGCTTTAACTAATAGTGCATCAGGTAACAAGTTATACATTAATGGATCACTTCAATCTCTCACTTATACCTCTGGCAGTGCTTCAGCTAATGGCTGGCTAGATGATATCTCCAAAACAGAATATGCAATAGGTGTAACGAACTTGGCAAGTGCAGCAGATGTAAGTTGGTTTGCTGGTTTGACACAACATCATGCATATTTTAATACAGCATTAAGTGCAGATACAATTTCACAAATAAAACAACAAGCAGGACTCGCATAATGAAAAACTCATATTACCTCATTGAACTACCTTCAAAGAATGATACATCAAGAGTTACTGAGATACTTACAAAAGGTAAAGCCACCACGAAAGCACGAGAGAAGTTACATACAAAGTATTCACTTGACGGTACTAAGGTCATTGTCCAGGGTGATATTGGCACAGTACTAGAAAACTTCACTATAGGTAAAGCTTACATCACGTATCTAGGAGACTGTTCTGAAGATGGTCAAGCAGAGCAATCTGTACATACTTTTTTATCTAAAAATGCTGCTGAATGGTCATCTCAAGGTTATAGATAACCTTCTTCTACCTACACCTATTCCTAATCACCCTATTGATAACCTCAAAACACATTCTCTATAAGCAAACTACTCGAGTCTTTGCTAATGACTATAAATTAGCACGAAACTAACTGAGTAGGGAGGTCTCATGCCTGAAGACCAAAACGGACAAGAAGAACCAATCGAGAATATCGAAGAAGTTCAAGGTGAGGAACAACCAGGGGAAGTGTCCACCCCAGAAGAACCAACAGAAGCACCGCAAGGTGACGAATTGCCGGAGGATACGAGAGATCGTACTCGCGAGCAATTTGAAAAACTCAAACAGCACAATAAAGAGTTGTCTGAAGAGAATAAAAAACTGAAAGGGAGTTCTCAACCCATTCCTTCTGTACTTGACTATCTGACACCTGCGCCAGTACCGCAATACATGCCACAACCTCAACAGTTTGTGCCACAAATGCAGTACCAGCCCCCACAGGTAAGCGAACCCCAATTATTGGATGAGCAAGGATATGTCAATGGCGATGTTTTACGTCGTGAACTTGACGAAGCTAAGAAAGCTCGGCAAATGGCAGAGCAAGCAGAGCGAAGAGCACAGGATGCTGAAAATAGAATTTCTAAGTTTGAGCAAGACGCTGAAACGAAGGCACTCTATCAATCATATCCCGAAATCGATCCGCTCTCTGGAGTATTTAATCAGGAGGCCTACAACCTTGTCCGAAATGAATTAACTAGTCAAATAGTCAATTCAGGAAAGCGAGACGCTATGAAAGCAGCCGAAAACATGAGTAAGTACTTTAGAACGCAAGTTCCTACCAAAGCACAAGAGCAACGTAAGCAAGTCGCCACACCGGGTACTGCGCAATATCAACCAAGTAATGATTTTGAGGATTTGAAGCGAAGAAGCCGAAATGATCCAAATGCATTATTTGAGAGATTAGAGCGTAGTGGTTACTAAAACTACTTATTATTAAAGGAAATTTATGCCATTTGGCTTACAAAGTTCTAGCGCTACAGATAAACGAGAATCACTCTTGTCTATCTTAAAAGACGTTAGTCCTAACACAGATAACTATTTCGTGACTAACTTGGGTGTTGCACCTGCAGCCGCCAACACATTGCATCAATGGGGTGTCTACAATACAGCACGTCCAACTTCAGTGACTGGAGTAATTGAAGGCGCACAAGCATCATACGATGATTTGGTTACACCTGAAAAATCTAGTAACTACACTGTTCTCTTAGATGAGACGGTACGTGTCTCTGATACGCAACAAGCAATCTCTACCATCACAGGTGAGAACCCTATGGCGTTTCAAAAAGATCGCGCACTTAAACGTCTAAAAGCAAAGATGGAGTATGTCACTATTAATGGTGATGTGGTTGCTCGTGCTTCTGGTGTCGCTTCAGGTATGGCAGGGTTTCATAACATGATCTCTACCAACGTGACAGCTCGCTCAAGTGGTACTTCTTTCACTGAAACAGAGTTAAATGACATGATGGAAGATTCTTACAATCAAGTCTCTATGGAATTTATTGCTGACCTCTTGGTTTGTCCAATGATTATCAAAAGACGTATTGCTGGATTCACTGCCAACTTGACACGCAACATTGATGCAAGTGATAAAAAACTGGATAACGAAATTAGAGTCTATGATTCTACTGTCGGTCAAACAGTTAAAATTATCCCTCACAAAGATGTCCGCAAGGTCAACTTGTCTGCTACACTCGGAAACGCTTTGGCAATCTACGCCTTAAGAGAAGAGACATTTAAACACTCTTTCTTAGTTGGCCAAGAACCAAAATGGGTAGAGTTAGCTCGTGACGGTCACCGTGTCAACGGTATGTACAAGACAGAATTCACCCTGGTGAGTTTCGCACAACGTGCATCTGTGAAACGAACTGGATACATGAACAATCTCACTGGTTGATCTGTACTCTGGTAACAATCACCCCCTTCCCTCACCGGAGGGGGTTTTTGTAT
>JALYPT010000013.1 GCA_030856205.1 bacterium
CATCAATAGAGACAGCCTAAGCAAAATCCAATGCAAAGTCTTGTAAGCATCGTTTTTATCATCATCGTTATCAGTTTTCCAGAAACGCTTCCTCGATCTTCGAACAAACCAGTTTGAAGCATCGTCAACAAACTCAATAATTGGCCGAGTAGCATTTGGTAAGTCATATTCATCCATATGCGTTTCTATCTCTGTATGTAGCTGGTTCATGCGCGACACAATCCAGATATCAAGCGGACTTTCCAGGTCTTCGAGGATCTCATCGTCCACTTTGCCCTTCCATTCCCACTTATCAACCTCGGCGTACATGGTAAAGAAGTCGTACATGTTCCAGATCATGGCCAGTTTACGATTTACGTCCATCACCTCTTTGTCGGTTATGGTTGCATCTTCCCCGCTCATAACTGGACTTGAAAGCATAAAGTATCTCAGTGCATCAGCGCTAGTTTCATCCATGAGCACGTTCGGGTCGGTGTAATTTCCGAATGATTTACTTAGTTTTCGCCCATCATTTCCGGCTAAAGTTCCATGGACAATAACGTTCTTGAACGCCGATTGGTCGAACAATCCGACACCAACAACGTGCAAGTAATAAAACCAAGCTCGAACTTGAGCAACGTACTCCACAATGAAATCTCCAGGGAAGCTTTCTTCAAATTTTTCTTTGTTCTCAAAAGGATAATGGAACTGGGCAAACGGCATTGAACCGGCCTCAAACCAACTATCCATAACCTTATCTATTCGCTTATATTCAACTCCATCGATTTTGAATGTTACATCATCAACCCACGGCCGATGATAATCTTCCAAAACCGTTCCACTTAACTCTTCCAGTTCCTTGTACGAGCCAACCACTTTTATTTGTTCATTTCCATCTTTGTCTTTACCCTTCCAAACCGGAATTGCTGTTGCCCAAAAACGGTCTCGAGACAAATTCCAATCTGGCGCGCTTTCTACTGTTTTCTCGAACCGCCCATGCTTGATGTGCTCCGGAAACCAGTTTATATCAGCTCCATTCTTTTCTAGCATCTCTGTTTTTTGATCTGCTACATTCATGAACCAACTTGGATGAGCCCGGTAAATCAGCTTTGTATCGCAACGATGGCAGTGCGGATAACTGTGGGTTATGTATTCAATCTTCCAAACATCACCTCTGTCATGAAGCGTTTTGGCAATTTCTTTGTTAACATCCCAGATGTTTTTACCCTTCCATTCACCAGTTGTATAAACACCGTGTTCATTGGTGTTCATTACCCACTTAAAGCCTTCTTTTTTACTTAAGTCATAATCATCCTCGCCGTAAGCGGGAGACTCGTGGGCGATTCCGGTTCCCTCTTCATCGTTCACAAAGTCTGCATGCCAAACTCTGAAGCCTTTGTCTGTGTCGTTATCAAGGTCTTTGTACGTATCAAACAATGGCGTGTAATGCTTTCCAACCAGCCTAGAGCCAGGGAATGAATCCAGAACTTCAAACTCAATAGGCTGATGTTTTTCATCTGTTAGAACTTTCTCTACCAATTTCTCGGCAAGAATCAGAACGTCATCACCCAACTTAACTTTTTGATAAGTCAGATCTTTGTTCACGGCAATTGCTGTGTTACTCGGCAGAGTCCAAGGCGTTGTGGTCCACACTAACAATGAAGCATCTTCATCTTTCAGCTTAAACTTTGCATAAACGGTTGGGTCAGTATCGTCTTTGTAACTGTTATCCATAGCGACTTCTGCTTTGCTAAGCGGCGTAGCGTCGCGCGTGCAATACATAAGAACTTTCTCGCCTTCGTAGATCTTGCCCTTGTTGTATAGCTCTTTAAACGCCCACCAGATCGACTCCATGTAATCTTTATCCATGGTTTTGTAAGCGCCCTTAAAGTCAACCCAACGGCCGATCCGATCAATCGTGTCTTCCCAGAGTGAGCCGGTTTGCACCATATTCGCACGACACGTTTTTATGTAATCCTCTAGTGAAATCTTGGTACCAATTTCACGCCGATCTTTGATACCAAATTTTTTCTCTGTATAAACTTCGGCCGGAAGACCGTGACAATCCCAACCCCAAACTCGTTCAACTCTTTTACCTTTCATAGTTTGGTACCGGGGAATTGCGTCTTTAACAATTGAAGTTAGAAGCGTTCCATGATGCGGCACACCAGTGATGAATGGCGGTCCATCATAAAAAACATAAGAATTACTTTTGGGTCGGTTGCTCACCGACTTCTCAAAAGTCTTATCCTCTTTCCACTTTTTAACTAGATCCTTCTCATACTCCAGTGCTTTCCGTCTAGTTCCGTGCTTATACTTCATGATTTCCTTTCATTAAAAAAACGCTTCGTATCTTGTGCAGGATTCCGATGTGGAAGTTACCATCCTGCTTCTTCAAAGTGAAGCGCTTGATTTCGAGCTAACGGTCTCTTTTGCCGAAGAGTTTTACTGAGCATTTGCCTTTCTTCTCCCATCATCGCGGTTGATTGCCGCTCGAACGATTTTCCCAAATTGTTAACCCTATTCTACCCCAGTTATTATCGTTAAGCAATAGCTTAGCGGGCGAGGTAGCCCTGGACTTCGTCGAAGAGTGGCAGTGGCAAGCCCTCCCAATGCTTGAGGTAATGACCGTCTTCGTTTGTGACAATCAACGCTGGATACTGAACAATTCCATAGAGTTCGGCTAGTTTTGCGCCGTCTTTTGTCTCTGTTGAGACGAGCTCAAGCTCCCGACCAGTACGAATCTTGAACTCACGCACATACTCGTCAACTGGACGAGCGTGATCGCTCACGGGCCTATAAAGAATAACCGCTTTCATACCCTCATTTTAGCATGAGATATCTAAAAAGTAATTGTGGGTGGCGCGGAGTCCTCAAATTCTTTTTCGAGTGAGCGTCCTTGAACTTTAAAGGGGTGGTCAGCGTCCCTGATCCACCCATAAAAAATTCTGACGAACGAAAAAAAGCAATGTGAGACGGAGGGTCAGGACCCGCAATTC
>JALYPT010000025.1 GCA_030856205.1 bacterium
TCGTTGCCAGTGGTTTTACAAAGTACATACTCCGACCCCTGGAAGGCCGCTAACAGAAGTAGCATGGATAATGCTAATAATGTCTTCGTATCCTTTTTTGAGGTTTTTACCAGTAAAAATACAAAAAATATAAGCTCAATCGTAAATGTCGAAAGCATTACTAAGGGGTTAAAACACGACATTGTTGTCCATTTTATTTTCATAACTTAAAAGCAGTATATCAAACTGCTAGCGCTTTAAGAAACGCTTAGATTCGTCGAAGATTGCTGTTGAAAAGTCGACGTGGGCGGGAGATTCTGTGAGCAAATAAGCCAACGGCTAACCCTGCTAGCGCAACTGAGCCCATTCCAGCTTCCATGTAATGTCGTCCGAGTTCGTCTGATCGCTCAACGGTTATGGCTACAGTGCCAATTTTGGCTGCATTTTCAAGTACCTCACCCCTATACAAAAAAAGCCCAGCGCTTGCTATTCCAGATGCGACAGCGGCACCACCCTCAAGTCTATCGAAGACGACTTGAGCTGTACTTCTGTTGTCGTTATAAAAATTCACTACTGGGTCGCCAATTCTTTCACTCATAGTCGGCTATTGTACTACTTTTGTGTTGTCATGTCAACAGTTTGAGTAGGTCTGCTTCGTTTATTACGGGGATGCCGAGTTTTTGGGCTTTGGCTTGCTTGGACGATGGTTTGTCGTCCGCTACTACCAAGTAGCTGGTATCCTTTCCGACGCTCGATTGAAAAGTACCTCCGTGGGCGCGTATCTTGGTTGCGGCTTCTTCTCGTTGCATGCTCTCAAGCGAACCGGTTATGACAAAACTCTTTCCGGCCAGTTTTCCTTGTATCTTGGTTGCGGTTTTTGGTATAACTTCATTTGATTCAAATTTTTTGAGTAACTCAATGTTTACTGGGTCTGCAAACCAAGCAACAACTGATTCTGCAACAACGTCGCCCACACCATCAACTTCTGCAAGATCATCAATATCTTGCTTCGAAAGCTTATCCATACTGCCAAAATGTGTTGCCAAATCTATGGCTGTTTGCACGCCAACGTGTCGAATTCCTAAACCGTACAAAAATCTGGCTAATTCTGGGATTTTCTTATCGGCAATTGCTTTGACTAAGTTCTTTGATGAAAGTTCGGCAAATCGCTCCAGTTTTTCTACCTCAGTCTGTTTTAACGTATAAAGGTCTGCAGAATCTTTGATCAATCCGCCCTCCAACAGCGCGACGACGTTTTTCTCACCAAGTCCTTCAATGTCTAATGCAGTTTTACTAGCAAAGTGCTGAATCTGATTTTGCACACGCGCCGGACAACTTATATTCGGGCAACGAATCACCGCCTCTAATTTTCCTTCGTCTTTCTTCGCAACCGACTTAAGCTTGCTTTGAACAAGAACAGTTCCACAATCTGGACAAACTTTTGGAAATTCAAACTCTTTAGCTGACTTTGGGCGTAAATTAATTATAGGTTCAACAACTTCTGGAATAATATCGCCGGCTTTTTGGACAACAACCGTATCACCAACCCTTATGTCTTTTTTGGCCAACTCACTCTTGTTGTGCAGTGTTGCCATCTGAACAGTTGAACCCGCTATCAAAACCGGCTCCAGCATGGCCACAGGAGTCGCTGCACCGGTTCGTCCAATGGAAATGAATATATCCTTTATTTTGCTTGTGGCTTGCTCGGCAGGGTATTTGTAAGCCACAGCACCCCGTGGATTCTTGCCCACTATTCCTAGGTTAGTGTACGCTTTTACGTCATTCATGCGCACAACCACACCATCGGTGTTGTATGGCAGATCTTCACGCTTCTTTTCCCAGTGCTTCACAAATTCCATCACTGCTTCGTCGGTTCTTACTGCTTTTGCATGTTCGAAAACTTTAAAACCAAGCTTCTTTGCAACCACGTACTGCTCTTCATAGGTTTTTATTGACGGATGTATGAGTTGATAAGCATGAAATCTTAGAGGCCGTGCGGCGGCTAATTTTGGATCAAGCTGACGAATACTTCCGGCTGCGGTATTCCTGGGATTGGCATAAAGTGATTCGCCAGATTTTTCACGCGTCTTGTTCAAAGCCTCAAAGTCTTTGTTATAAATAATTACTTCACCTCTGACTTCCAGCCGTCCATCATACAAAGAAACGTCTAAAGATTCGTCTTTGCGAAGCCGAAGCGGAATTTGATTTATAGTCTTCAGGTTCGACGTCACGTCTTCGCCCACTTGCCCATCACCTCTGGTCAAACCGCGAACCAACTTTCCATCTTCATAAACTAAAGCGGCCGCAAGGCCATCCATTTTGATATCACAGAAGAACTCATGCTCGAACTCTTCTGGAAGCAATTTATCGATGCGCTTAAGCCAAGCCAAAACATCATCGTGTGAAAATACATCATTCAAACTAATCATTCGAGTCGTATGTGGAACAGAAACAAATTTATCAAGCGCTTTCCCGCCAACACGCTCGGTTGAGCTTAACGGATTGTGAAGCTCTGGATACTGCTCCTCAATCGCGCGAAGCTCACGCGTCAAACTATCATAAACTTCATCATTTACTTTTGGATCATCCAAAACATGGTAACGATAACGATATTCTTCGATAGTTTCGATCAGCTTACTTGCTCTGGTCTTGGCATCTTTTAAACTTAACTTTTTCATATCAGATCTCTATAAACTTGGTAAAAATACGTATGTGCCAAGACAAGGCCTGTGACGCTGGCAAAGAGGAATGTAATTTCTGCCAGTACTGGAATGAATGCAATTAGAGGAACAACCAAAATTGCTGTTACAAAAATCACAAAGAAACCCAGGAGTAACATTTTGCGGATAATCTCAAACCGATAGCCTTTTACAAGTTTTTTTGCAGTCCGATACGATTGCAAAGGAGTTGCGCCACTTAAAGTCACGATGTAAATCGCGGCTACAGACGGAACTAGCAGATAAAGTGACAGGAATAGTAAAACTAAAATTATCGAAATAATGACTGTAAGCTCAATGCCAGATGTCACCAAACCCTGTAAAATTGTTGAGTTGTATATAGACGAAGCGATTGCCGCAGGAATAAACTGCAGACCGACAATGAACATAATCATAATAAACGGAACAAGTTGATCGGTTGAGTTATACAAGGCATCTCTGATCCTTGCTTTTGTATTTCCTTCGTAAACTTCCCGCAGAGACCAAATATAAGCTAGGGAAAATATTATTCCGAGCACGGTTTGGTAAATGGGTAGAGCCGGGTTCTTGGAGATTGCGGTGTTATCCAGCAAGTACCCAAAAATCGTAAAACTTGACGAAACATTATCGACATCATTCCCAAGAGCTTCGCTAATATACTGTTTGGCGTTTGCAATATCAAGCCCTGCTCCGCTGAAAACAAAAATGTATAGCAATACTGCGTAGACTGCCGAGATTCCGCCAATGAGTTTGAAGTTGGATTTAATAATCTTTATTGATTTTTTTAATATCGCCCAAGAACTTTGATGTTTTGCGGTGACCTTTTTTACCTTCTTATTTTTTGAATCTTTTTTTACGGCCTGTTCGGCTTTTTTGGCAATTTTGCTCATTGGTGTCTTCCCATAGTGTTAAGCCTTTTTATCCGCTCGGCTATTGGTGGATGAGTCGCCAGAAGACTTGAAACATTATCTTTTTTCAGTGGGTTTGCAAAAAACAGATGAGCAGTAGATGTATTTTGGCGTTTAATCTTGGATCCATGTTTAGAAATTTTCTCTAGGGCACTGGCCAGTCCCTCTGGATAGCGGGTCGTAAGTGCTCCGCTGGCATCGGCCAAGTATTCTCGCTTCCGAGAGATCGCCAGTTGAATCAAAGTGGCGACAATTGGCGCAAGAATGGCTGCAAAAATCGCCACAAACTGCATGTTATTATTACTGTCTCTACCTCTAAACCAAGTAGATCGAATCAAAATGTCAGCCATAATTGAGATCATGGCCACCAATGCAAAAGCCATCATATTGATACGCACGTCATAGTTCCGCACATGTGCCATTTCGTGGGCCATAACGCCCTCTAGCTCCTTGTCGTTCAAAGCATTAATCAAACCTGTGGTTGCGCAAACTGTCGCATCCTTTGGCTTATGTCCTGTGGCAAAAGCGTTCATGGCTGGATCATCAATTACACAAACTTTGGGCATGGGCTGACCTTCGGTGATTGCCAGGTTTTCTACAATCCGATACAACCGTGGATGATCTTTCTTTTTTATTTCATGGGCTCCATTCAACGCTAATGCCATTTTTGAGCTAAATAGGTAGCTAATAATCCCATAGATCGTCGCGCCCAGTAAAACATAAGGTGTTAGGTAGATGTCACCCATGTAGGCGCTGAAAGCAAAACCCAAAGCAGTTGCCACAATAAGAAAGGCAAAGAAAATAAAGACAGTTTTGCGCTTGTTGCTTGCAATCTCGCTATACATAAGTTGTTATCGAACTATTTAGTTTCTTTTGAGTCGTCTTCGTCAAAATCTATTTCTGGTGCTTTTTTAAGCTCTTCTTCATTTTCTACTTCAAAGAATTCACGAGTTTTAAAGCCAAGCATTCCAGCAAAGATGTTTGTTGGGAAAACCCGAATTTTCGTGTTGAGGTCACGAACAGAACCGTTGTAGAATCGTCTAGCAGCTTGAATTTTGTCTTCGGTGTCTACTAGCTCTTCTTGCAAATGTTTGAAGTTCTCGTTGGCCTTTAGGTCTGGGTAAGCCTCTGCCACTGCAAACAAGCTCTTTAGAGTTTGCTCAAACATGTTGTCAGCTTTGGCTGTTTCAGCTGGACCTTTTGCGTCTGTAACAGCTGACCTCGCTTTTGTTACCTCTGCAAAAACCTTGTCTTCATGCTTTGCATAACCTTTTACGGCCTTAACAATATTCGGAATTAAATCTCCACGTCGTTTAAGCTGAACGGTAATGTCGCTCCAAGCTTCGTCTGTTCGAACTTTTGATTTAACCAGTGAGTTGTACATTCCGGCTATGAACAAGCCCAAAACTACAACCGCACCAACAATTCCTAATAATATAATCATTTACGTTTCCTCGTTTATTTGTATGTATATTTTACCATTTAAGCGCAAGTATAAAAACTGCTTATGTTACTCAAATTATTCGACGTGGTGGGCAGGGCGGGGTTCGAACCCGCATGCCTTTTGGGCACAAAATTTTAAGTTTTGCATGTATACCGGTTCCATCACCTGCCCACGTGCTTGTTTTTAGCTTTGTTTCTTCCCCTATGCGTTGGTTGCAAACTATGACAATTTGGACACAAAATCCTAAGATTTTCAATCCGGTTATCGTTACGATTACCGTTAATATGATCCAATTCAATTGGGATACGACCGTCTTTGCTCTTAGTACACCATCGACATAACTCACATTTTGCTGACTTCAATCCTTCTTGAATCAATCTATTCTTTAGCTTGTGACTTTGGAAGGTTGAGCCATTTTTAAGAATTTCTTTTGTTGGAATTCTTGGCTGTGGACCAAAAATTCTTCCTTTTTTCCAACCCATACCTGTAAAATGTGAAACATCTAGTTCTTGGTTTTTTATTGCATATTGAACTTGAACATAATTTCCACCAGCGGGAACTAAACCTAGTTTTTTAATGACCGAGCGATAACTCTTGCTGTTTTTTACAGCACTTTTCAGATCTTCATCTGTCCAAGTCCGCTTTGATGGCATACATAAATGTTACCACGTAATGTTAAGTTTACCATAAACACTGGAGGCGCGTAGCGGGATCGAACCGCTGTAAATGGTTTTGCAAACCATTGCCTAAACCACTCGGCCAACGCGCCAAAATAACCCCTATATTCTAACAGATTACCGATGTATTTCTAGTACTACTCGCCAAAGTAGCTTTGAAGCGCTTGCCATCCAGCAGGCCAAGAAACTAATGCGATATCATTTGCGTGTAATACTTCTTTAAAACCTTGAACTGTATCAGAGGCTTCAGGGCGATCATAACGTAGGTCACAATTAGCAACTGCGCCTAAAGCATGTGCTAAATGCATAGCTTGGGCAACTTGTTTCTTTTCTTCAAGTTTGCCCAAGCGCTCACCTAGATTTGGCTCTAGGTCGCTAAAAGATCTTAGTAGTTCAATAGTATTTCTTAAAATCATAATTATCCAAATAAAAAACACTTGGGGACTGCCCTCAAGCGTTTCCAATCAAAATATATTATCACATGTTCTACTATTGGTCAATAGTTTTGTGCCTATTATCTAATAATTTCCCAAGGATAAACGTTTTCAACTTATTTGGTTAAGTAAAATTGAACAGTACGAAAGTAGTTATTGCTATTGCTATAGATGTACCAATTAATATCAGTAGGATCGATATTATTTGGCTAAACTTCTTTGGTGGTTGTTGTGTCGCCTGTTGTGGTTGCGGTACAGCAATCTGGGGCTGCTGAGTCATCTGAACTTGTTGAGGTTGAGCAACGCGATTTGCAGGTGGCAATTGTGCGCCAACAGGTGTTTGCACCAGGGGGGGCGCAATATTTGGCCGAAGGTCAGGATCATTTGGATTCATTACGTTAGTTTACGTTAACTGAAAATACACGCCAATCAGTGCCGTCTCGCTCAAGCGTTGTGTAGAATTGAGCCGTAGGGACTAGTGTCTCAGCTTCATTTAGGTTGCCCACGAACTGTACTTGCAAATATCTGCCATCTCCTTCAAGTATGGCTGGTTCAGTCTCAAGTTTATCACCGTCTTTAAAGCCATCCATTATTCCTGAGAATTCTTCATTAGTTTGTGCTTCTTGGAAGCTTGACGATGTCAGACTATAAGCTTGATCAAGGTCGCCTGATAGTACAGAGTTAACAAATTCTGATGCTACCGCGTTTGCTTGATTCTTTTGACCGCTTTCGTACACACTTCGAACATAAAACCCGGCTATAAACATTATCACCGATAATGCTATCGCTATTATTATTGTTGTTTTGTTGTTTACTTTACTTGTTTTTGCCATTTCCCACTCCTTTAATTATTTTACCCCGATTTTTTTAACGAGATTACGGATTTGGATTTGTGTTATCCCAAATTTTCGAACCTGTGGTGGAGTTATATCGATCTTTCCACTTGATATCATATACATTCGATTCTCGAACGAGCGCGTAGCACTCATCTACAGTCAAGTAGGTTTCATTATAAAAACCATAATTATCACCATAATTACCACTTATATCTTGAGTGAAGCATAAGCCTTGCGTACCACGATATGACTTAGGATCGGAAATCAACACTCTTCTCCAAAAAACATGCGCCCTAATATTATTGAAACCTTCATTCAAACAATCCAAAACATTTGATTGGAACACTCGGCTGTCGCTTACATTACATGTGCCTGTAGTCGCATATCCACGGATCACTGCCGCTCCTGGACTAGTTGATGAGGTTTCACATTCCAGGCAGCTGCCGGCATCTACTAATACTTCCTGAGGTATTCTCCCATCTGAGTCATCTCCGCCTGTCTGAGGTACATGCGATCCAGGACCAGGACTAGCCGGGGTATTTGCCGCCGCAGCGACTGTGTTAAAAAATGAGCTTAAAGCGGCTGCTTCTGCAGCAGAGTATTTCCAACCATGTTCTTTGTCATATCTAAATTGTGCAAGCATTGTTGGGGAATGCCAGCAACCTGGCTTAACTCCAGATACTGGAACTTGTTTCCAACGAAGGGTCCGCCAAAGCGTTATGGCTCTTGCTGTATTAATCCCATAAGTTGATCCAGGATCGTTACCGACGAACTTAAAACCCATTTCATGTAGTCTTCCTTTTAGGTTCTCAACAATTGGCTTGGTTACACTATCCGCACCTGTGCCACGACACAAATGCCAGTTGCCGGCTAGTTTGTCTTTGGCTATGGCAGATTGTGCTGTGGCAACAGCTGTGTTTGTTGGTTTGCTCGTTGAAGTAGTAGAAGTAGTCGAAGTAGTCGAAGTAGTTGTGGGTTTGTTCGATGTAGTGCTAGGCTTCGAAACTTGGACGGGTTGAATTATTAGATTGGGTTCTTTCTTATCAAACCCTAAAGTAAATTCTTGTTCTCCTAGCCATTGGATCTGTTTGTAGAATTGATGCTGTTTGTTAACGTCAATAAATACAGGTGTTGAATTTCTTGGTTCCGGTTTGCCCTTGATGTTGTGTATTATAACGGCTGCTGCTTGTCTGCTTAATGACTCTGTTGGTCGGTAAGTTCCATCTGAGTAGCCGTTTACATGGTTATTCGTCTTTAGCCAAGCGATTTCTTTACAGAATTGGTTATTTGGGAGCACATCTTTAAAAGGCCCTTTGAGTACTTTTACTTTACTGCTGTCATCGCACACTTTCTCGCCTGAGACTTGTGGTGAACCGGCTGATCTGTAGAAAAATGCTGCAGCGGCTTGCCGGCTGACAGCAACATCAGGTCCAAAATCACCTGTTGAAGGAGTTGTAGTAATTTTTTGTTTGGCCATCCAGTCCATATCATTACAGAATTGATGATTAGCGGGTACATCTTTGAAGGGTCCTTTTTTACCATTCCCACAGTTTGTGTCACTACCTGGTTTTGGAGAGCCATAAGCACGATACAAGATTGCCGCGATTCCTTGTCTAGATGTTTCCCGTGATGGGTTAAAATACTTAGGGGGTGTACTGGCAAAAGAGGCTACGACAAAACCAACTCCGATTATTGCAAAAACTAACGCTGTTGTGACTAGTCTGGCTTTTGGTGATCCAAAAAAAGTCTGAAAAATTCCGCCAGATTTAGCTGATTTTTTGTCCATTTCATCAGTTTTCATTCCCTTTTTTATCTTCGTACTTGTAGCGACTGCACCCTGTTCATCGCCCATTACTTTTCGAGCTGCCTTTGGTGACATTTCTTCGATTTCGTTTTGCTTTTGTTTATTTGACATAATGCTTTCTTTTATATGTGATATCTCAATTTTATAGGAACCGTAAGCATTGTCAAACTAGTTACTTTATCGTTTTGATGGAATACGTTTTTGTGACTCTTCGGGAACTTTTATATTTGTTACAGGAACTTCATTCCCTGTCCCGCTACTATTTGAACCGATAGATTCTATTTCTTCTAAGAGAGTTGTTGGAACTGTTGAATCAGGGTTTCCTGTACTGCTAGCAGGGCCGGAAAAGCCAAACGAAATCCCAGCTTCTCCCATCCATTGTATTTGAAGAAAGAACGGGTGTTCCCTTGTAATGTCATCAAACTGTGATTCTTGACCGCTAATTTGTGGTTGTCCTGCTCGGTTATAAAACATTACTGCTACAGCTTGTCTAGTTGCAACCGCTTTTGGATTAAATTTGCCGTCTTTTCCACTAACATAACCCTTGGTTTTAGCATAAAGAATATCTTGGCAGAATGGAGTGTCTTTTGTAACGTCATCAAATGGAGCATTATCTGCTGTACATTCAGGTGCAGTAGGGCTATCATCGGCACGTCTCAATAAAATTACTGCGATATCTCGCGTTACTGCTGTTGTAGGTCTGAATGTTCCATCGGAAAAGCCTCTGCTTATTCCTGTACTGCTAACCCATTCGATCTCTTTACAAAATTGATCATTTGGACGAACGTCTTTAAACGGACCCTCTTGGATGTTATTGCCACATTTTGAATCTGCAACCGCAGGAGATCCTGCGTCTCTGTATAAGAATGCTGCCATGGCTTGTCTTGATGTCGCAATTTTTGGGTTGTAATACTTTCCAGTGCTCGCGAACGATGCAACCACAAACCCAACACCTATGATAGCGAATGCTAATGCTACAAGAAAAAATTTGAACTTTCCGGAGGCCATGTTGTCCTGAGAAAACTTATTGGAAGTACTTGATGTAGCTACTGCGCCCTGTTCATCGCCCATTACTTTTCGAGCTGCCTTTGGTGACATTTCTTCTACGTTCTGGTTTTGTTGCTTCTTGCTCATGTTATCCTTTAGATTAAACAATAATATTCTTATTGTAATTCAAGCGTAAGCTTTGTCAACAAAACTGCTTTTCTCATCGATGTTTGATCATACGCACGCAAGTACACGTGGAATCTTGCACAACAGAGATAAATACTGTAAAATAGGCCAAGTTAAACCTTAACATTTGTATGTACGTGGCTCTATAGCTCAGTTGGTAGAGCAGAGGCTTGAAGAGCCTTGTGTCCCTGGTTCGAGTCCAGGTGGAGCCACCACACTAAATGAGACAAACCTACGGTTTTTCTCATCGCGCGGTGCAAAAAAATGCGATTTTTTGCCCGGCTGTTCTTTTCCCTAATCAGATCAATGCGGGTGTAGCTCAGTTGATAGAGCGCTTCCTTGCCAAGGAAGAGGCCAGGAGTTTGAGTCTCCTCACCCGCACCAAATTTATATTAGACAATGACCTCTATAAAACGCCGAGTAAATGGGCGTTTTTTGCACTTTTTTGCGTTAACCCAAACAGGACTCAAACTAGGACAATGTAAAGTATTTATATGCTCTTAACTTGCACGAAGTACGATAATGCCAAGAACGCCTACAAATGTAACTACAATGGCTAGATACTTTCTTAGAGATATTCTGTCACGCAAAACATAGTGAGATAGTAGTACGGTTTAAGCACCACTCGTTCCGGTGATTGGTGATGCTATTGAAGCTGGTGCATAAGAGAAACTGAGCCACAAGAAACCTGTACCAATAATGTTGAACAGTCCACCAAGTAAGGCATACTTGTAGTTGTTAAATTTCTGAACAGTTCCTTTGATTGCCCTGATGGCACTCTCACGCTCAATTCTTAAATATGCTAGTGCAACTGGTATTTGTACAAAACCAAGCATAAATAGAAAGCTAAAATCACCAGACCGATTAATATAACCTTTTGAAATAGTATCTGATAAGCCAATACAAACTGCTGCAACAAACGGCCAGACAATTTCTTTCCTAATTCTAAGGTCTGACCGTCTCACTTTGTCAGGTAGGCTAGCCCAAACACTACCGACAATAGCTACTCCTACAAAGATCAGTAAACCATTCGTCAGTTCTTCCTGATTGATAATTCTTGAGAAAAACACAGTATATACAGGATATGTTGCTAGTACCGTTGCCGTAACGGCAAGCTCGCCCTTAGACAGTGCAAAGAACACTATAGCTTCAGATAATATGGCAGAAATGACAGCAAAGACCAGAGCCTCTTTTAGGCTTACGCCAAAATTCACACCCATAACGAGAGCCAAAGGCACCCACATTAGAAGTCCAAAGATTGCATCAAAGAAAAACGCAATTGAGGGCTGGAGTTCTTTGTAGCTTTTCCTGAGTGTAATTTGCGATAAAGCGACAAAGACAGCACAGATAAGAGCCAATATTATACCTAACATAGGTTGATTATACCTTGATAACCATTTTCAAAGTGCTTACTGGCTGGAAATTGCTGAGGTATTAAATAAATCAGGTGACAGATTAAACTGCTTCACCAATTCCTTGAGCTTATAACTGTCTACATTGTCGTAGTTAGCGGTTAGAAATATGCCGGCTATCCGGCACCACGCTGAAACCATAAGAGACGCATATACGGCGTCTCTTTGTTATTATTATAAGTATGAAAACAACATTTGAGACAACTATCCGAGGATTTGGAAATAATACGGGCATAGAAGTACCATCGGAAAATATCAGTGAACTCGGTGTGTCCAAAAAACCACCGGTAATAGTAACTATTGCAGGATATAGCTATAAAAGCACGGTGGCAGTCATGAAAGGTATGTTTTTGATTTCTCTATCAAAAGCTCACAGAGAGGCGGCAAACTTGTCGGCTGGCGATAAAATATCTGTGGTGCTTACCTTAGACGATGGTCCTCGTGAGGTTGTTATTCCTGAAGAACTCCGAGCAAGGCTCAAGCACGAGAACCTAACGGAAAAATTCAGCAATCTAGCTTATTCAAAACGAAAAGAATTTTGTCGACAGGTAAGTGAAGCTAAGGCAGAGGAAACAAAAATACGACGTCTAGATAAAATAGCACAGCTAGTAAAAGCAGATTAGGAGTTTCAGGGGATATTTTTAAGAAGTAACGTTTTAGTTTCGTAGCTTAAAGCGCACCACGCTGAAACCAATGGAGACGGATAAAACCGTCTTTTTTGATACAATTTGAATATGGCAACACAGAAACCTAAGAAACAAGAAGTTATAGATGGCTTCACAATTAAATACCATGCAAACG
>JALYPT010000020.1 GCA_030856205.1 bacterium
TGTCACAAATATGGTATCGGTAACAATACCATCCAGCAAAATCAATCTGGCTTCTTTGGTATAACGACCAAGCCACTCCAGGGATTCTTCTCCCAGTGGAGCCAAACGTTCTTTCCTGCCCTTACCCATAACCCTTAGAACCCCCATATCCATACCTACTTGTGAGTATCTGAGATTGATTAATTCCGATACTCGTAGTCCGCTGGCATATAAAACTTCCAGCATCGCGCGATCACGCAAACCAAGCGGATGTTTAAGATCAGGTGCGCTCAGCAAGAGCACAACTTCATTTTCTGTTAAGCTCTCAGGTAGATTGCGCAGCAGTTTGGGCGATTCAATATTAAGACTAGGATCTGTAGTTATTTTTCCCTGGCGCAACAAAAAACGATAGAAACGCTTTAAACTGGATAATTCACGGCTGGTTGTACTGGCCTTAATCTTGGCAGAAACCCTGGATGCAAGAAATTCGAGCAAGTCAGAATGAGTCGCATCCGTTAATACCCTATCTTCTTGATTTCGTTTTCTCAACCATTCACTGAATAGTCGCAAATCATTGCGGTAGCTGTCTAACGTATTGCGCGATAAACCATCTTCTAACCATAAAGCATCAGAAAACTCATCCAGCAGACCTGCGTCTAATTCAAGCACTCTCATGGCGCAATAACCAACGCTTGATTTCTAAAGGATTTCCATCGTTTGCATTCATAAACCCTCCTAATCCACCATTCTTAGCAATCACTCGATGGCATGGTATGACTATGGGAATTCTATTGGCACCACATGCGCGGCCTACCGCTCTGGGCGCGGAATGTAGCTGTGCTGCTATTTCAGCATAGCTACTTGTTTTTCCACTCGGAATGGTTTGAATGGTTTGCCACACTCGACGTTGATGCGTTGTACCACCGATATGCAGACTTAAATCAAATCTAAAACCGGGTTCAGTTAAGTATGCTTGTAATTGCCTATAAACTTCTTTGGCTAAATAGTTTTGCGGTACCAAAGGTTGCGTATCTGTGGGCAAATAATCAATATCGGTAAGCCAATCTTCTTCAGTAACAATCCCTAATACAGCAAACGGGGTGATCAGTTTCGCTTGATAGACTTTGACCAAGTCCACCATCTGATTATTCTTTGATTTACCCACTATTTGTTTAAGTCGCTACTTGAAAAGTTATTTAATGTTTCTCGCTTTACCCGAAAAATGGACATTAAAAATAAGTAGAAGTTTCAAATTACAATCCCCATCTTCCAGCGTCATGGCATTTATGCCGAAAGTTTTCAGAAAATCAGGAAGCTAGGTGTTTAGTCCCGCAATTAAGTGGTGTATTCTATCCTCAACTGAAAGAGGAAAGACGATGGGACAAATATTACACGGAACAGCCACGACTACGCACGCTATCCGAACAAAAATACAAGCGTCTGAAGCGAGTATCCGCGAGATAGCCGAACAATATCATATCAATCCCAAAACAGCGCGCAAATGGAGAAATCGGGACTCGGTGGAAGATCTCACTTGTGGCGCCAAACCGGGTCAAGGCAGTGTACTAACCGATGTGGATGAGGCGGTCATCATTGAGACCCGTCGCAAGACCTTACTACCCCTGGACGACCTCTACGACCTGCTCAATCCTTTGATTCCCGTGCTAACGCGCTCCAACCTGCATCGCTGCCTGCAACGGCATGGTGTCAGTCGTCTTACCGACTTGTTACCGCCGGAAGAAAAAGGACAAACCAAGACTTTTAAGGATTATGCTCCCGGCTATCTGCATATCGACAGTGCCCAAATCAACTTGGGAAACGATAAGTACTATCTTTTTGTCGCCATCGACCGGGCTACGCGCTATGTTTACTTGGAATTGCACGACAACAAGCGCATGGAAACCGCCGCCGGATTTCTGCGGCAAACGCTGACACAGTATCCCTTCAAGATCAAGAAAATCCTCACCGACAATGGTATCGAGTTCAGCTACAACTTGCTGGTCGATGACAGAAAACCCAAAAACAAGGTGCATCCGTTCGTAAAAATCTGCCAAGAACACAACATTGAACACCGGACAACACTGGTTAAGCATCCCTGGACTAACGGCATGGTGGAAGCTATGAATAAAAAAATTAAGGCAAATACCGTTAAGCGCTTCCATTATCACAGTATCGAGGCGCTAAAAGCGCATTTGTACGCCTACCTCCTGAATTATAACTTCAACCTCAAATTACGTGCAATTGGACGTATGCCGCCTTTCCAATCCATACTTAATTCTTACAAAAATATCCCTGATATTTTTATTATTAATCCAGACCGCTTAATTGTGGGACTAAACAGCTATTCAACTGAGTCAATGATCGCGTCAGGCGCGATAATTTCCGAAAATATAAGCGTATATATAGTGCGGAATAATATCTTACAGAAAAAACTGAAGTGATAGATAGAGAGTCACTGTTTATTGCAGGGTCATGACTAGTTGAATATTGTAGGTAAATTCTTAGCAAAAAACAGCTATAAGCTCTTGCTGGCGACAAGACTATTAACACTTTCGGTACTCAAGATAAGACATACGACTATTATAGGCACAATAAACG
>JALYPT010000023.1 GCA_030856205.1 bacterium
AATTCACCCTGGTGAGTTTCGCACAACGTGCATCTGTGAAACGAACTGGATACATGAACAATCTCACTGGTTGATCTGTACTCTGGTAACAATCACCCCCTTCCCTCACCGGAGGGGGTTTTTGTATTTGACAACCTACAGAATAAATGCATATAAGAGAGTCCATGAATCAGGCTTTTAAGATTGGTGTTGATGAGTACGAGACTGTCCCAGATGAAGCTCGTATTGCAACTGAATACTTACTTAAGTTAAAAGAAAAATTTGGAATCCCAGAAGAGGCAGAGTTAGAAGACAATAATAAAATTATTTTAATCTATGCTTTTGAAATATTTAAAACTTGGGCAGCACTGTACCCCGAAGAACATCATGAGTTTATACTCGCTACAGAGTTCGAGTTAAAGTATGAACGGCCAGTAAAGGATGCCGTCAAAGCTGGCGGATATTCTCCAATTGCTTACCCCGCACGATTAGATAGTTTGTATCACGTTCTCCTTCCCAAAGTTAAAACACAAGATAAGCGTTTCTGGATGCCGTTACTCAAAACAATCCCCGAGTTACGAAGGACTAACTACTTTAAATGAAAATAGCCGCCACTTTCATTATCAAAGACGACTCAGAGTTAGATTCTTTCAAGAAATCCGCTCTTTCTGTGATTCCTTTTGTTGATTCTTGGCACGTAGTAGCCAATGGTGACAAAACAGCCGGAATTAAAGCTTTTACGAAGTCTCAAGGCGGAGATTATCACTTTTTACCCTGGAATAAAGACTTTAGTGAGCAGAGAAACTTTATCTTTTCTAAAGTTCCAAAAGATACCGATTTCATTTGGTGGCAAGATGCTGACGACATCCTCGTTGGTGGTGAATATTTAAAAGAGTGTGCACAAATGGCTAAAAAGGGTGGTAAAGACATTGTTTTCTTTGCGTATTGGTATGGGTGTCGGTTTGAAGGTGAACCATCACTAGAAACTTTCAAAGAAGTTGATATTGAACACTATAGAGAAAGATTGATCCGACCTGGAGTAATTGAATGGAAGGGCAGACTACATGAGACCCCAGTCCCTTTAATTGGCCAGAAGAATAACTATACTAAATTTGCTTACAACGCAGATGATTGCCCTATCGCTGTGATGCACCTTTCTACTATGACCGATGCGGTGGGTAAGCTAGAACGCAATCAGAAGATACTTGAACTACAACTAAAAGAAGAGCGTGAAGATGGTGAGGCTGATCCACGTACTCTCTTGTACCTGATGAAGATTTACGCTGAAGAAGGAGATCATGAACAATTGAAACTTTGTTTAGAAATGGGTAAAGAATATTTACTAAAGAGTGGCTGGGATGAAGAACGAGCAAACTGTTGTGATCTCATGGCAATTTGTTACACGAAGCTCAGGAACTACTTTTCTGCTATTAAGTTTCTACACAAGGCGATTGAGGAATACCCCCACCAACCACTCCACTACATACGTCTTGCCCTGTCCTATTTCAATATGGATAAGTTCAGAGAAAGCAAACACTGGCTTGGTATTGCCTCTCAATTAGATTTAGACAGTAAGACCGCCGGGATAAATAACATTAAAGAGTTAAAGGTGTTATTTTCACAACTCCTGCTCAAGATTAAATACAACGTAGATAAAGACCTCAAGGGAGCAGTTGAAGCGGCCAACCTTTTGTATAGAGAGCAACCGATTGAAGCCAATCACCAGAACCTACTGTTTCTCATGGATTTACTTGACTTGCAGACAGCCTCAGAGGACTCAAAAAAGGTGCTTACCTACCTAGAAGCTATAGGAGACCAGAAGGCTACAATGAACGTCTTAAACTCTCTTCCCATCGTCATCAGCGAACAACCTTGGGCTATCAAGATTAGACACGCAAATACTCCACCTCGCATCTGGAAAGAAAACGAAATATGTTACTTTGCTAACTTTGGAGGAAAACACTTTGAAAAGTGGGATGGTAAAAGCTTACAAAAAGGCATTGGTGGGTCAGAAACAGCGGTGATTGAACTAGCTAAGGAATGGGCAGAACTAGGATACAAGGTGACGGTGTATGGTGATCCTGAATACATGGGTGAACAAAATGGAGTCTTGTATTTACCTTGGTACTACTTCAACAGAGCAGACAAATTCAATATTTTTATACAGTGGCGAAATGCTATCTTAGCCCCAACGATTAAAGCTAAGAAGTTTTATGTGGATTTACATGATGTAGTCAATCAAGTTGATTATTCTGAAGATGTGATGGATGCCGTTGATGGGATTTTCTTTAAAAGTCAGTATCACAGAAATATGCTACCCAAGTTACCTGAAAGAAAGGCTTTTGTTGTGGGGAATGGGTTACGAGTATGAAACTTTGTTTTAAGTGTAAGCAAGAAAAACCAGAGAGTCAATTTTTTAAAGACCGAACTAAAAAAAATGGGTTAAATGGCAAATGTAAAGTTTGTCAGATGGAATATTTTAACGAATACATCAAAAAGAACGCAGAGAAGTTTAGAAAATCAAAAGCAGCTTGGTACAAAAAAAGGAAACATGAAACATCATAAATTATTTTATGGTAGCTCGTACGATAGAGGCTTAGATATTCTCCTCTTGATGTGGGGTGATATTAGGAAGCACTATCCTGATGCGGAATTATTTTGCGCCTATGGTTGGGATTTATTTGACAAAGCTGCAGTAAACAACAAGGAACGCCAGGCTTGGAAAAAAGACGTTGTTGAGTTACTTAAACAGCCAGGAATAACCGAACACGGGAGAGTTGGCAAAGACAAACTTGAAGAGATCAGATCACAGTGTGGTATCTGGGTCTATCCCACCTACTTCACAGAGATCTTTTGTATCACTGCTCTTGAGTGCCAAAATGACGGACTTGTACCCGTCACTATGTCTCTGGGTGCTCTAAAGGAAACTGCTGCAGAGGGTATCTTGATTGAAGGCGGAATCTACAAGAAAGAAGTTCAAGATGAATTTAAGCAGAAACTAATCAAGCTCATGGGTGATAAGCATGAGTGGAAACGGTTGAGCAATAAGTGTCAGAGATTTGCTAGAGATTATGACTGGTCAAATCAAGCAGCCAAGTGGCAAGAGAAGTTTAAAGAACCTGCTAAAGATGGAAAGATAACAGTCTATACGCCTACCCTAAGAAATGGTTGGTGGAATGTGATGGCTTCTAATCTAGCAGCGCAAACCCATAAAAACTTTGAGTGGATTATCTTAGATGCACAAGAAAAAAGCAGAGAAGAGATAGCCAAAAAGTATGCTGCTGACTACAACCTAGATATTAAATACATTCATCAACCTAAGACGAAGCGTACGTATAGCCTCTGTAACGCTAATAATCTGGCTATTGAGGCAGCATCAGGTGAGCTATTCGTCTTCTTGCAAGACTTCGTTTTACTCCCTCCTACAGCCCTAGAAGAACTATTAAACGTCTCAAGAAAGCATCCGGGGGACTTTATCGCACCAGTTGATAGTTATTTTGCTCCTAAAGTTAAACCTGACCTATCAAATACAGAAGACTGGTTTAACGGCAATCTTGATGTAATTGGTGAGTTTATGCGTAAGAATATCCGTGTACAAAATAGAGGGATTCGATTAGCGGAAAGCGTAACAGACTTTGAGCAGAACTATGGCGCAGTACCACTGTCTACTCTCAAGCACCTGAATGGTTATTGGGAGTTCTTTGATGAAGCATTAGGTTGGGATGACACTGAAATAATCTGGAGAGCTAAACAGCTTGGGTACAAGTTATGGATTGATGACACAAATCAATGTGTGTGCATAGATCATCATAAGACTCTAGGTAATAACGAAGGCGGTACTTCTGTAAACAGAACGAGAAGACTCAATGACCCGCGGTTTGAGTGGATGGTTAACCAAGTAAAAGCAGGGAAGTTACCCGTTGTTAGAGAAAGAGAGATAGAGAAAACAATTGATCTTCAATACACCATACCCGAAGAAGTTACGGATGAAAACGCTGTGAAGTGGATGCGCGAACACACAAAAGAAATTCTAAAGGAGTGGGTATGAGAATACTTTGTACTGGTCATTCTGGATTACTTGGCAGTCACCTGGTTACTCTGCTCAAAGAAGAAGGTCACGAAGTGTATGGAGTGTCTCGCACTGATCGCATGGGAATGATAGGAAATGTCTTTTTAGTTAACTTGGCTGACCTCAATCTGCCCTCTGCCACAGAGTTTGTATTTGAGAAGGTGAAGCCTGATGTTGTGTATCATTTAGCGGCGAATGCGGCGGAAGCAAAGGGGCAGGTTAGTCCAGTTGATATGGTGAGTCGCAACCTACTACTCTCAACCAATGTACTGAGATACGCAATTCAATCAGGGGTAAAGAAGTTTATCTATGCTTCGTCAGTGTCGGTATATGGTGATGCTCCAGTTCCTTATACAGAAACTTCACAACCACAACCTAAAGATATTTATGGAGTTAATAAGCTCGCATTTGAGCAAGAGTTGAAAATAATGGCTGAAGTTTATGGATTTGATTACACAATATTTAGACCACACAACTTGTATGGACCAGGACAAAATCCAAATGATCTTACTAAGAATGTCGTCAACATGTTCATGAGAAAAATACTACTCAAAGAGCCATACACCATACTTGGTGATGGATCTGTTCGCAGGGGTTTTTCATATGCTCCAGATGTTGCAGAAGTATTTAGTCAAGCAGTTCATAAATTTTCTGGGGTAACCATGAATGTTGGATCAAAGCAAATTACGAGTATTGAACATCTGTCATCACTACTGCAACAAATCACCGCTAGTAAAATTCCAGTAGAAAGAAAACCACTACGCAAACAAGAGATTGATTTATTTATTGCAGATCACGAAGTACAAGATAAACTAGCTAGTTATTATAATACACCACTTGAAGAAGGACTAGCAAAAACCTGGGATTGGATGAAAAAACAAGATATTAGTAAACCAATAGAGTTTAAGGAGGAAATATGTTTACGCCACTAGAAGACCGCATCGAGTATGGTGGAATGATCGTTACAGATGCAGAGGTAGATGCTGTCGCTAACTCTATAAAATCCCAGGGAAATAAACGCTGGACTGTAGGAAAAGAAAGTATTTTATTGGAAAAAGAACTCGCTGAATTTATTGGGGTGAAACGCTGTGTAGTAGTCAATTCAGGCTCTTCAGCTCTGCTGGTAGCATTGACCGCCCTCCATCTTCCCAAAGGCTCACACGTTATTATCCCAGCAGTTAACTTCCCGACTGCATTTAATGCAATCCTACAGTGTGGGTTAGTCCCGTATGTAGTAGATGTGGATATAAAAACACTCAACCTCGATTTAGAGGAAGTGAAACGCGCTACCACCAACGAGAAGATCAGTGCTGTTATTGCAGTCAATATCGCTTCTAATCCTGTTGATTTAGTAAAACTTAGAGAAATAATCGGAGATCATACCAAGATTATACTCGACAATTGTGATGGATTTTCCACTTCAATAAATGGACATTATGTAGATCAGGATGCTAATATTTCTTGCACTTCTTTTCACGCTGCTCATATTATTGGAATGGGTGAGGGCGGAGGGGTTTTCACAAATGATGAAGAACTGGCAGATAAGGTTTTGAAACTCCGAGAATGGGGTCGTGCCTCGGGTACAGATGATATTTATGAGTATCCAGGCTTCCCAGAAGACTATCGCTCACGCTACGTCTATGAAGAGATTGGTTTTAACATGAAGCCTTTGGAACTTCAATGCGTTTTAGGGCGGTCTCAACTCAAAAAAGTGTACCACTTTAAGAAAAAAAGATTAGAAAATTATGAACTCATGCGTGAAGTGTTTGCCAAGTATCCACAGTTTGAAATGATTGAATCACCAGAAAATGCAGAGGTTTGTTGGTTCTCATTCCCACTATTGTGTACTGGGATTAAGCGTAAGTTGGTTATGGAAACACTCGAGAAAAATAACATTGAGTGCCGTACTATTTTCTCGGGTAATATATTGAGGCATCCAGCATATAAAGACACTAAATACACAGCTCATGGTGAAATGACTAACGCAGATATTGTAATGAAAGACGGTATGTTTTTGAGCGTACATCCTAGTATCACGCCTGAAATGATTGCGTTTATAGATCAAGTAATAGGAGAGTTGTGCACGTAATTTACAGAGTAACTTCCATACCATCAAGTAACCCACCACCCATATTAAAAGATGATAAGGATACGCTGAACATGCGGTGTTTATTTACTTTTATGGAAGCCTTTGCAGAAATACGACCAAAGGTAACCTTTATTGCAGATCATGTAAGCGACAAGATGGTCAAGATACTAGAGGACTTTCCGTGGGAGGGCAGCACTGTTATCAAGACAGATATTGGTCAGAATGGCACAATGCTCATGTCGTATGAGATAGCATCAAAGCTAGAAGATTATGTTCTTTTCCAAGAGTCTGACTACTGGTATAGACCTAACATTGGTGCGACCTACCTGCAAGCTATGAAGGAACTTGGAATAGTCTCGCCTTACGATCATCCAAACTTCTATCACTTAAGAGAACTGCATAAAGAAGAGTGTCGAATCAAAGTAGTAGACAATCATCATTTTAGAACGTGCGAGCGTAATACCATGACTTGGGGCTGTCACTCGAATATTATTAAAGAGAACCTCGATATTCTTAATCACCACGGGTACTTAGATGGACAAGTGTGGTATGACTTACTAGAAAGAGGGTATCCCCTGTGGACTCCGATACCTAGCTTCGCCACCCACATGGTTGACAGTTGTTTGTCACCAGCAATTAATTGGAAGGAGTTATGGAAAACCCAAACTTAGTACGACCAAAATATACCGTCATTATGTTGATATATCATCGTTATAAACGATTGGTCAAAATGGCGCGAGACTGCGCGGCAACAGTAAGAAACAACAGCTCAGACTTTGAGTTTATTATAGTTGATAATGGCTCTACGGTAAGACATGATTGGAGTGAAGAGTGTGATACGTATGTGCGGTTAGATAAAAACTGGGGTATTAGTCATGGGTGGAATACCGGAATTGCACTGGCTAGAGCAGAAAACATTGTCATTATCGGAGATGACATCAAAGCCACAAGTGGGTGGCTAGAAGCCATGAAAAGCGGCATTGATATGCCAAATGCAGGAATGTGTAACCCCAGAGTTGAACATTTACCAGGAGGTATTGGAATTCAAGAAAACTACAAGTGGCCGTCTGGTGCTTGTTTTATGATAAATAAAAACACTCTCCAGAAGGTTGGCTTATTTGCAGAGGATGATTATTTTCCAGCAAATCATGAAGATTGGGATTATTGGACGAGGATATATGAGGCAGGACTAAAAATATATACAAATTATTCGGTTACAATTCATCATGCAGAGGGGCAGACTATCCATGCAGAAGATATATCGGCAATGAGTGAGCAGACAAGAGATGTATACCTAAAAAAATGGGGGTTTGATCCTACGCCAGTATTTTGCGGTGATGCTTCAATTTATGATGCACTAAACGTCAGTTAGAACTGGAAGAAAACAGAATTAAGAAAGAAAAAGATACTTTCCGTTGATAACCTCAAATACTTTCGTCTATGTTCGGAAGTATGCGAACATTATCCCAAATTTTAATTAACTCAAACTCATATTTAGACCTTGAAGCAGCTTTACCCACAGGGGCTGATTTGACTGTTCGTATTAACTACGCCCAGCAGGCTGTTAGGGAATGGGCTGATGCGTACCAATGGAAAGAATTAAAAACACCCGCAACGCTCTTTGCCACTAATGGCACTCTTTCTTTACTTAATTTTAAAGAACTTGAGGCGATACCAGTCGACCTACTAGGCAATGAGTACCCTGAAATAGACGCTGCAGATCGAGTCCACAAGTCACTGACTGATAAATACTCGTATGTTACCGGCAATCAAGCGGCTGGGCATGTTTTGACACTTAATGGTCTCGCTGCCTCGGCAACACTCTCAATTACCTATCAGCGACAACCATCAAACATGGCTACTCTTTCTGATTTCTGTGAAGTTCCTGACGATCAGTTTGTGGTTCAAAAGGTAATTTCTTTAGTTTTGCAATCTCGCTCTGACGAAAGATTCCCTCAAGTTGAAGCAAATGCACAACGATTACTTGGGAACATGATTGGTAGAAACATGATTACAAATCCTGGTGGAGAAAATAAAATTAGAAGAACGGGATCATCTGCGTATCGAATTGGAAGCTCAAGGGGGTAATTATTCCAATCATAAATACACGAATACCAGCATATAGGAAGAATAGAGATATTGTCGCGGAGTGGACTACTTTCCGCAAAGGGTTAAACCTATTATTACGTCCCACTGAACTAGGTAGAGACGAACTCGCTCAAGCTGATAATGTCATGCTGACTGGCTCTGGAGTTGTTACGGGAAGATGGGGTACTGATAATTACTTTACCGTCAATGCTACTGGTTCAATTAGAGGACTCGGAACGTACAAGAACACCACCTCTGGCGTAAATGAGATATTTGCTCTTTCAGATCAAGGATTTCTAGCCAAGAAAAACGGCTTAACCTCGACTCAAATAGTCGGTCAATCATATCCATCAGGATCTACTATCAGGGCGGAACAATTGGGTGGAGTTACCTACATCGTTTCCAAAGACCGTCCCATGGCTTCCTACACTGGCGCGACTCTTTCAATTTTTGCCACTCTTTCTGCTCCTACTGGCGTGAGAGCAACTAATTTCTCAGGGGCTTCCGGAACGTCAACATACTCATGGAGAATCACTACCCTATCAGAAAGTGGTGGAGAAACTACTGGAACTACAGCCTTTGAACTTCCCAACTTACCCCAGAATTTAACAGATACAGAAGTAAGAGTCTTTTGGACCTTGGCCACAGGAAATATCGCAGGGTATCAAGTGTATAGAGGCATTCCAGGAGATGAGACATTCTTAGCTGCCGTTGGTCCCTCTATTTCGAATTATGTAGATCGGGGTACTCCGGCAAGTGAGACAGTACTGAGTCCCTTCACTAATACTACTGGAGGAGTAAAAAGCGCATTCATTACGAAGTTCAGAGACCGATTACTTGCTGTTGATGCTACCGATAGAAATAAACTACTTATCTCCGGAAGATTCCCAAATCAAGGCTCGTATAACTACTTTGATGGCGGTGGGTATATTTATATTGATCCAGACTCAGGCGAAGACATCACTGGAATTGCCGTACAACCAGGTTCAGACAAAATTGTGGTGTATAAAGATTCTTCGCATTATGCTGTTGAGTTGACTACAGTCACTATTGGTAACTTTATTTTACTTGATCCGACCTATCAGCCTATTTCAACGTCTATAGGTGCTAGTGGTCAAGATACTATCCTAACAGTTGAAAACGACACCTTTTACTTCGGTAGAAAAGGACTGTATGTAACTGGCTTTGAACCCAACTTTCTTAACGTGATCCGGACAAATGAAGTGAGTGCAAAGATGCGCCCATATCTCAACTTGCTCAATGATAATGATTACACAAGTGCCTGTGCCTTTTATGTTGATAAGAAGTATATTTTGAGCTTCCCGAGAAGGAAAGAATGTATTGTGTATGATCGAGAACGTGGCGCATGGACTGGACCTTGGAAAACTCCATTTGGTATTTCTAAGATGTTGAAGTACTCAGACGGAACAGGAACAGAGAAATGGGTAATCGGGTCTTACAACGACAACAACGTCTACACATTCGAGCCTTCACTCAATACTGACGCTGGGACTGCAATAGGTAAGATTGTCAGAACGAATAAAGAAACTTTTGGGGCTTGGTCACTTCTCAAGATTATCAAACTCTTCTATACGCTACTTAGAGGAATTAAAGGGCAAGTTAACATAAATATCTTAGCTCAATTGCGAGACGGAACTACTACAAGTATTAAGTCATTCACTATTGAAGGCTCTGCTGTTTCTGGCTCAATTGGCTGGGGTTCGGACTCTTGGGGCAACTTTAAGTGGGGTACTTCTGCAGGGTCAGTCATAGTTACCAGTGATGAGGTTCCTAAATATACACAACTCTTCAAGAGTATTCGTTTCATTCAGGTAGAAGTTACTACAACTACCGCAAATGCAAACTTTGAGCTTCTCAATTTGCGAGCCACCGCCTCGTCCCAAGGAGAAGGTAGTTTAGCTTCGAGTTCAAGAACGTAGATACTTGTAATACTTCCTTCACTAAAACACTCACCTTGATAACCTCAATTAGATTACTCTATGTTCTGGAGTATGCCAAATAAACTACTAGCAGCCCCCCAAAAAAACGCAATCCAAAAAACACTTGCTGCTCAACTCTTGAGTACGGCAACAACGGGTGATCCCATTACTTTTGATGATGTAGATGGTCTCCCAAACTTACCTGGCGTGCTAGTTATCAGACGAGTAGATACAGCAGGCGCGGCAACTCCTGCTTTTCGAGAATACATTGAGTACTCAGGTACATCTGGCACAACGGTACTCATTACCACCAGAAACGTAGATGGCTCAAATGCTGCCCTAACACATCCAATTGGTTCGATCGTTGAATTTATCCCAGACGTTACTTGGGCAGATCGTATTTATGATGCATTGTCATTAGTAGTGAATGTCAATGACGTTTCTGCTATCAATTCTTCTTTAGTTACTCTAACAGGAACTCAAAGCCTATCGGGCAAAACATTTAGTGATGCTATTACTCTCGCTCAAATCGCTACCCCAGCCAATCCCACAGCAGGTAGAAATAAGATCTATACCAAGAGTGATGGTAAGATGTATGTTTTAAATTCTGCAGGAGTAGAGACAGCGGTAGGTGGAGGCGCACAGACTGAGACTCTTATCATTGCTGGAACATTCCCTAGTACAGCTACCACTAATATTTCAAAAACTTGGTTTGCCCCAGCAGCACTTACTTTGACAAAAGTTGATCTGTATGTAAGTACAGCAGGATCAGGATCAGGTTCAACTGTTGTGGATATCAACAAGAATGGAACTACTATCACTACAAGTA